>DAOMOU010000089.1:0-7865 GCA_035444525.1 Gammaproteobacteria bacterium
GACTTCGGGCACAGGTTCTACAGCTGGATTTACCGGATTGCCATCAATGAATCCATCAACTTCCTCCACAGCCGGCAGCGCTACGCCCCGCTCGATGACGTGGCGGAGTGCGTGGACGAGAACGATGGCCCGCCCGAGGCCTACGGCAACGCCGAGCTCCACCGGCGGGTCCAGGCGGCCATGATGACACTGTCTCCCGAGCACCGGGCCGTGATCACGCTGCGCCATTTCACGGAGTGCAGCTACCAGGACATCGCCAACGTCCTTGGCATTCCGGAGAAGACGGTGAAGTCCAGGCTGTTCGATGCGCGCCGGCTGCTGCGCGGACAGCTGGCCGACGACGGCACGGGCGCACCGTGATGGACCAGAGAATTCTCGAGCTGATTCACGGCGACGTCGACGGGGAGCTCACTCCGTCGGAGCAGGAGGAACTGCAGCACTGGCTGGCCGTCTCCGAGACCGCCCGGCAAGAGCACGCGCGGGCGCGGTCCCTGCACGACCTGCTCGCCGCCGTGCAGGCCCAGGATCCGCCGTCCGGCATGCGCGCCACCATTCTTGATGCGTTGCCACCCCGCGCCACCCCGACAGACGATTTCGCAACTGGACGGCGCCGGTCCGGCCTCGGGCTCGTCGCCGCGCTGGCGGCCACCGCGGCCGGCGTGGTGTTCCTTTTGCAGCGCGATCCCGACGTGCCGCAGCTCGACCCTGCATCGCTGGCGGGAACGATCTCGCGGCCGGCGGCCGGCCCGGATGCGCCGGTGTGGCGGCTGGAGGATGCGGCGGTCTCGGGGAGTCTCCGCTTGCGGCAGGCCGAACATGGCCTGTACATGGAAGTCGATGTCGAGGCGGAGGGGCCGATTACGCTGGTGGCGCGTAGCGACGGCCGCCCGCTGGAGGTCGAAGGACTAGTGCCGATCGATACGCCGCCGGCGTCGCCGAAGCTGGCTGATGGGGGCATCCACATGCTGCATAGCGGCAAACATCGCTATGCCATTTTGCTGCGGCGGCCGGCAGGCGCGGACGAACCGGTCGAGTTGGCGGTCTACGCGGGGGATCGCCTGGTGGGCGAAACCCGGCTGGACATCGGTCGCGCAGGTGCTGCGCCGCAGGACTGACCAACTTTCGGGGGGCCGGCCGGTAGTTCACAACAAGGGCCAAGACAACAAGCCGCGCAAGCGACGCGGACCACAAGGGGAAGTGAGATGTCTGAGATCAACAGAAGCAACACCGGGCGCAGCAAGACCGTGGGCATCGTCGCCGGCCTGGCTGTCGCTGTCGCAGTCGTCGTGTTCATCACCAGCAACCAGCCACCCGCGGGCACAGAGACCGCTGGGACCATTGCCCCGGCGACCCGCTATCGGGCTGAACCGATCGCCGCGGCAGACGTCAACCTGGGCGACCAGGCCTTGCAGGAATTTCTCCAGACCGACGTCTATGACCGGCTGATCAAGGACGAGGCCTTCCAGAACGCGATGCAGAGCGAGGCGTTCAGGAATGCGCTGCAGGACGCCGCGCTGCGCAACGCCATGCAGAGCACGGCCCTGCAGAACGCCATGCAGGACGTCGCCTTCCGGAACGCCATCCAGGACGTCGCGTTCCAGAACGCCATGCAGAGCACCGCTTTCCAGAATGCACTGCAGAGCACGGCCTTCCAGAACGCCATGCAGAGCACGGCCTTCCAGAACGCCATGCAGAGCACCGCCTTCCAGAACGCGCTGCAGGACACGGCCTTCCAGAACGCCTTGCAGAGCACGGCCTTCCAGAACGCGATCCAGGACACGGCCTTCCAGAACGCCATGCAGGACACGGCCTTCCAGAACGCGCTGCAGAGCACGGCCTTCCAGAACGCCATGCAGGACACGGCCTTCCAGAACGCAATGCAGAACACTGCGCTGCAAAACGCGCTGCAGAACGCCGCCTTCCTGAATGCCCTGGCCAGCCAGTCCCTGCAGGACGCGATGCAAAGCGATGCTTTCCAGGCGGCCATGCGGAACGATGCGGCGCTGCAGAATGCGCTGCAGAGTGACGCAATGCAGAACGCCTTGCAGAGCACGGCCTTCCAGAACGCCCTGCAGGACGTCGCTTTCCAGAATGCACTGCAGAGCACCGCCTTCCAGAATGCCATGCAGAGCACGGCTTTCCAGAATGCCATGCAGGATGTCGCGTTCCGGAACGCGCTGCAGAGTACGGCCTTCCAGAATGCGCTGCAGAGCACCGCCTTCCAGAATGCCATGCAGAGCACGGCCTTCCAGAACGCCATGCAGGATGTCGCGTTCCAAAACGCGCTGCAAAACACGGCCTTCCAGAATGCGCTGCAGAGCACCGCCTTCCAGAACGCGTTGCAGAGCACCGCTTTCCGGGATGCGCTGCAGAGCACGGCCTTCCAGAATGCGCTGCAGAGCACCGCCTTCCAGGACGCACTGCAAAACACGGCCTTCCAGAACGCCATGCAGAGCACCGCCTTCCAGAATGCGCTGCAGAACAATGCCTTCCTCAACGCGCTGCAGAGCCAGGCTTTCCAGAACGCGATGGCGAACGCCATGGCTGACGTGATGCGCAACTAGCGCCGGCGAGTGCCGACGCGGGCGGGTCACGGCATGGCGCCGACGCACCGCCAAAAACAGAGGATGCAACGGAGACTTTTCGTTGTATCCTCTTTTTTTGCCGCAGCACACGAATAAGAAGTGCGGAGCCGAATGCGCGCAGCAAATGTCGCAATCATCATCGCCGTGCTGTCGTGCGGCGTGGCGGACCCGGCCGGCGCGCAGGCGCTGAGCCTGCTGGAGACCGAGAACCAGCGGCTGCTCTACATCGATCCGGCCACCACCTACCTGGCACCCTATGCTGCGCAGAGCTTCGAGAATTCGCTGCTCGGACAGCGGCGCATCTTTGGCTACGAACCGGCCGAGAAGGTGACCGTCCTGTTGATGGATTTTCGCGATTCGGGCAATGCCGGCGCGGTGCCGCTGCCGCGCAACGCCGTGCTGGTGGACGTTGCGCCCAAGCCGTTCACCTTCGAGACCTCGGAGTCGGCCGAGCGCATGTACTCGTGGATGAACCACGAGCTGGTGCACCTGGTGAGCACCGAGATGACCAGCGCGGACGATCGGCGCTGGCGGAAGCTGTTCGGCGGCAAGGTCGCGGCAACCGCCGATCACCCAGAGACCATCCTGTACGAGTACCTGACCAACCCGCGCCTGGCGAGCCCGCTCTGGTATCACGAGGGCATCGCCGTGTTCGCCCAGACCTGGATGGCCGGCGGCTTCGGGCGCGCCCAGGGCGCTTACGACGAAATGGTGTTCCGCTCCATGGTACGGGACGGCTCGCGCTTCTATGATCCGCTCGGCCTGGTGGCGGAAGGCGTGAAGTCGGACTTCCAGGTCGGCGTCAACGCGTACCTCTACGGCACTCGGTTCATGAGCTACCTGGCCTACGTGCATTCGCCGCAACAGGTGGTCGACTGGGTCGCGCGGCGCGAGGGCAGCCGGCGGCATTACTCCAGCGAGTTCCGCCGGGTGTTCGGCATGTCGCTCGAGCAGGCCTGGGCGGACTGGGTCCGCTGGGAGCACGAGTTCCAGGGCGCCAATCTCGAGTCCGTCCGGCAGGTTCCGCCCACGAGGTATCGCAACCTCTCCTCCCGTGCGCTGGGTTCCGTGTCGCGGGCCTTCGTGGACGAGGCCACGGGCACGATGTACGCGGGCGTCCGCTATCCCGGCATCGTTGCGCACATCGCGGCCATCTCGCTGGTGGACGGGTCGGTCAGGCGGCTGGTCGACATCAAGGGGCCGATGTTGTTCCGGGTGACCTCGCTGGCCTGGGATCCGGCCGCAAGGGTCCTTTACTACACGACGGACAATGGCGCCTTTCGCGATGTCATGGCGCTGGAGGTCGACAGCGGCAGGACCCGCATGCTGCTGGAGGACGCGCGAATCGGGGAGCTGGTGCTCAACCCTTCGGACCGTGCACTGTGGGGCGTTCGCCATCTCAACGGCATCGCCACCCTGGTCAGGATTCCGCATCCTTACACGGAGTGGCACCAGGTGCACAGCCTTCCTTATGGCGTAACCATGTACGACCTCGACATTTCGCCCGACGGCCGGCTGCTGGCTGCCTCCTTCGGGGAGATCAACGGCGACCAGTCGGTCCGCCTGATGCAGATCGAGGCCGTGCTGGCGGGCGACATGGCGCCGGTCGCAAGCTTCGATTTCGGGCTGTCGGTGCCCGAGGGTTTCGTGTTCTCACCCGACGGCAGCTTCCTGTACGGCAGCAGCTATTACACCGGCGTGTCCAACATCTTCCGCTACCAGCTGGCCTCCGGCGAGATCGAGGCGGTGAGCAACGCAGAGACGGGATTTTTCCGGCCCCTGCCGCGGGCGGACGGGTCGCTGGTGGTGTTTCAGTACAGCGGCGAAGGCTTCATGCCGGCGCTGATCACGCCGGAGCCGCTCGACAGCCTCGGGACCATCGACTTTTTCGGTCGGCGGATCATCGAGCGGCACCCGGTGCTGGAGGAATGGCGCGTCGGCTCACCGGCCGACATCCCCCTGCGTGACATGACCATCGCCGAGGGACACTACGACGCATTTTCCAGCATGGGCCTCGAGTCGATCTATCCGGTCCTGGAAGGCTACAAGAGCTCGATCGGCGCCGGCCTGCACGCCGCCATCAGTGACCCCGTCGGCTTCCACCGGCTGGGGCTGACGGGCTCGATCACGCCGAACCAGCCGGGCAGCGAGCAGGGACACGTGCGCATCCGCCACGATTACCAGAGAATCGACCAGCTGCTGCCCGGCAGCTGGACCACTGAACTGACGTGGAACCGGGCTGATTTCTACGACATCTTCGGCCCGACCCGGCTGAGTCGGAAGGGTTACTCGGGCGAAGTGACGTATCGTCGCCCGCTGATCTACGACAAGCCGCGGCTGATGGACCTGACGGTGCGGGCCGGCTACTGGGGCAATCTCGAGGAGCTGCCCTACGCGCAGGACGTCGGCACGACTTTCGACGCGCTGGCGCAAGCGAGCGCGCGGCTCGACTACGAGTACCTGCATCGCTCGCTCGGTGCGGTGGACGACGAGAAGGGTTTCAAGTGGCGGGCGATCGCCGGCGCCAATCACGCCAACTCCAGCGCCACGCCCTTCTCTCACGCCGGTTTCGATGTCGGCTGGGCGCTGCCTGGCGGGCACTCGTCCATCTGGTTGCGAAGTGCGGCCGGCTTCGCCGTCGGCGACCGCGGCGAGGAGTTCTCGAACTTCTACTTCGGCGGGTTCCGCAACAACTACGTGGACCACCAGGAGGTGAAGCGCTACCGCGAGCCGTTCTCACTGCCCGGCTTCGAGATCGACGAGATCCGCGGGCGCACCTTCGCGCGCACCATGCTGGAGTGGAACCTGCCGCCGGCCCGCTTCCGCCGGGTGGGCACGCCCGACTTCCATCTCTCCTGGGCGCGGCCGGCCATCTTCGCCGCGGCGCTGGTGACCGATCCGGATGTAGACAGCAGGCAATGGTACTCGGCGGGTTTCCAGGTGGACTTCCAGTTCACCCTCCTGTCACGCAAGGAGATGACGTTTTCGATCGGCTACGCGGCCGCGTTCAGCGACGACGGCCACGAGGGCAACGAGGTCATGGCGTCGCTGAAACTGTTCTGAGAGCCTGAGCATCGGCCAGGCGGTCGGGGAGAAGATCTGCTGATGTCGCCGGAACTCGCGTTGCGGGCCCTGCTGGGATTGCTGCCGGTGATCGTTTTCCTGGCGGCGTTGCTGTGGCTCGACAGCTACAAGTTGGTCCCGCTGAGATCGGTGCTGGCGACGATGGCGGCCGGAACACTCATCGCCGGCGCCTGCTACGGCGTCAATCTCGCCCTGCTGGGCGCGCTGCCGATGGATTTCGGCAGTTACTCCCGTTTCGTGGCGCCGATCGTCGAGGAGTCGCTCAAGGGGCTGGTGCTGGTCTACCTGGTGCGCAGGCATGCCATCGGCTTTCCCACCGACGCGGCGATCTTCGGTTTCGCGGTCGGCACAGGCTTCGCGGTCGTCGAGAACCTCTATTACCTCGCGATGTTCGCGGATTCGCACATCGCGGTGTGGGTCGTGCGCGGCTTCGGCACGGCCATCATGCACGGCGGCGCCACGGCGATCTTCGGCATCGTGGCGCATACGCTGGCCGAGCAACGGCAGTCGCACGGCGTCACGGAGTTCCTGCCCGGGCTGCTGGGCGCAACGCTGGTGCACTCGCTGTA
Organism: Gammaproteobacteria bacterium; assembly: GCA_035444525.1. Taxonomy (GTDB): domain Bacteria; phylum Pseudomonadota; class Gammaproteobacteria; order Steroidobacterales; family XN24; genus XN24. The sequence continues at coordinate 6,239 of DAOMOU010000089.1, forward strand.
CAACCAGTTCCTGTTCGCGCCGGTGTACTCGACGCTGGGCATCATCCTGCTGCTGCCGCCGATCATCTATTTCGTGTTCCAGCGCAGTGAGCGCACCCTGCAGCGCTGGCTGGCGGTCGATTTCGACGCGGATACGCAGCTGCTCGAATTGATCAACTCGGGCGCAGTGGAGGATTCACGCCTCGGCCGGCACCTGGAGAGTGTGCGCCAGCATTTTTCCGGACCAATAGTGGCCGATATGTTGTGCTACCTGCGGCTGCACGTCGAGCTGTCCATGCGCGCGAGCGCGACGCTGCTGATGCGCGAGAGCGGCATCGAGCCGGAAGTCGACCCGGAAGTACGCGCCATGGTGGAGGAGATGCGCTTCCTGGAGAAGAGCATCGGCAAGACCGGCCAGCACGCCATGAAGCCCTTCCTGCGGCTCAGTTCGCGTGACCTTTGGCAGCTCTACCTGCTGGGCAAGTAAGCGGGCTCACGACCCCTCGCGCTGTTGCGCCTCGACTTCCTTGTGGCCGGGGACCATGACGCGGGCCATGACGATGCCGGCCTCAAACAGGATGTAGACCGGCACGGCCAGCAGGGTCTGCGAGATGACGTCCGGCGGCGTCAGCAGCATGCCCATCACGAACGCCCCGAGCAGCACGTAGGGACGCTTCTGCGCCAGCTTTTCCGGCGTCGTGAAGCCGGCCCAGACCGCCAGCACGGTGGCGATCGGTACTTCAAAGGCGAAGCCGAAGGCAAAAAACAGCGCCAGCACGAAGTCCAGGTAGGCCGCGATGTCGGTCATCACGGTCACGCCGGAGGGCGCCACGGTGGTGAAGAAGGCGAACATCAGCGGAAACACGATGTAGTACGCAAAGGCTACCCCACCGTAGAACAACACGATGCTGGAGGCCATCAGCGGCAGCACCAGGCGGCGCTCGTGCTTGTAGAGGCCGGGTGCGACGAAGGCCCAGGCCTGGTAGAGCAGGATCGGCATGGCCAGGAACACCGCGGCGGCCAGCGCCAGCTTGAACGGCGTCAGGAAGGGCGACGCCACCTGCGTGGCGATCATGCTGGTCCCCTCGGGCAGGCGGGCCATCAGGGGGCTGGCCACCAGCGAGAAGATGGTGTCGGCGAACGGCACCAGGCAGACGAACACGAGCAGCACTGCCACGACCATCCTCAGGATCCGGGTGCGGAGCTCGACCAGATGGGACAGCAGCGTGCCTTCGCCCTTGTTGTCAGTCCTGTCGGCTTCGCTCATCGGCCCGGCTCTCCGCCAGCTCCTGCACGTCCAGCTGCTTCGCACGCGCCGCTTCCAGGGCCTCTTCCTGCGCACTCTGTGCCGCCTCGGCGGCCTGCTGCACCGGGGACTTTTCCGCCGGCGTCGTCTTCGGCGGCGCCTTGCCTTCCTGCTCGGCTTTCTCGGCCACTTCCTTGGCCAGCTCGCGCTCGACCTGCATGCGCAGGCTGCGCGCCATGAACTTCGCCCGTCCGGCCCAGTTGCCGATCGTGCTCACCAAGCCGGGCAGCCGCTCCGGCCCCACGATGAGCAGGGCCAGCAGCATGATCAGCGCAAGCTCCCAGAAACCGATGTCGAACACCGGCGTCAGGTCCTGTTCTGGTCCTTCTCCTCGACCTTGCT
>DAOMOU010000090.1:0-7865 GCA_035444525.1 Gammaproteobacteria bacterium
GCGCTGGCCCAGGCCCTGAACAACCTCGGCTTCGTCGTCAGTGAAATCGGCGAATACCAGGAGTCGGAACAATTATTTCGTGAAGCCCTGGCGATGAAGATGGTGCTGTACCCCGGCAATGCGCACCCCGAGATCGCGATGGGCATGAACAACGTGGCGTTCGTGCTGCATGACCAGCGCAAGTACGAGGAAGCCGAGGCGCTCTATCGGGAGGCCATTGCCATGCAGCGCGCCCTGCTCGGCGACCACCATCCAGACGTCGCCATGGGGCTGAACAACCTGGCCTTCCTGACGCACGAGAAGGGCGATCGTAAAGCTGCCATCCAGATCGCACGGCATTCGCTCGACACTTACCGGCAAGCCGTCGGCGATGAGCACCCACTGGTCGCGCGCAGCATGAACAACCTGGCCATGTGGCAAATGGAGGCGGGTGACTTCGCCGCCGCTGAGCCGCTGTTGCGCGAGGCGCTGGAACTTCGCCGCCGGCTGCTCGGGCCGGAGCACGCAGACGTGGCCGCCAGCATGACGTTGCTTGCCGGACTGCTGATCGACACCGGGCGTTTCGAGGAAGCGCTGCCGCTGGCCGGCACGGCCCGGGCGATCTGCCTGGACGCGTTCGGGCCCGACCACTGGCGCACCGCCAGCGCCGCGAGCGCCGAAGGTGCGGCACTCGCCGGCCTGCAGCGCTACGAGGATGCCGAGCCGCTGCTGGCGGCAAGCTTCAGCGTGTTGAGCAATGACCGTGGCGCCCTGCCCTTCTTTGTCTCGAACGGCGGGCGGTGGCTGGGTGAACTGTACCGGTCGACCGGCCGTTCGCGTGACGCGGCGACTCGATACGGACGACAGGCCGCGGGCGATTGACATAACGAGGCATTGCCATTCGGGAATTGCTGCGCGGATGGTTCAGGCGTAGGCTGATGCTCTTGTGCCCACCGGCTGGCTACAAAGCCGGGCGCACACAAGTCGCCGGCTGGCCCGGTGCGACACGTCATCCAGGGGGAGCAGTCATGTTGATCCGTACTCTGGCCCGTATGGCCGCGATCCCGGCATTGGCCCTCGTGCCGACCGTGCTGCTGGCAGCACTTGCTCCGCCACAGCCGGAGTTTGGCCCGATCGTCGAGTTCGACGGACGCCATTACCAGGTCGTCAGGTCCGACGGCATTGACTGGGATGCCGCGAACGATATCGCGAACGCCAGCGTTTACGACGGCGTCTCCGGACACCTCGCCACGCTGACCTCCCGGGCGGAGGACGAGTTCGTCGATCAGCTTCGCCGGGATTCCGGCCTGGCCCGGCCCGAGGTCTGGGTCGGCGGAGTCCAGCAATCCTGCACGCCGGAGGCGGCCGGATGCGGGTGGCACTGGGTGAACGGCGAGGCAGCGATTTCCACACCACAGGCGCCGCTGTTGTCCTATTCGAACTGGCTGCCGGGCGAACCCAACGACAACTACGGCAAGGGCAGCGAACAGCATCTCGCCATCGGTCTCGGCAATGCATTCGGTTGGAACGACGAAGGGGCGCTCGGCAACATCGGCGGTTTCGTCATCGAATACGACACGGCCAGGATCGTCGATCCGAATCAGTGTATCGAAGGCGATGGATGTGAAACGACCGCCGGACAGGTCCTGCTGTTGCCGCCGGTCGAACTCGCGGACAACGCCTCGATCGGCATCCGGACCTACGAGTTCACGGACGACCCCGACCGCTGTGGTGTCGCGCCCTTGACCCTGTTTGGCGGCAGCGATCCGCGGCCCCCGCTGGTCATTCCGCCCTACCTGTGCGGCTCGCCAAGGTTCCTCGTCGTCGAGGTCAGCACCGAGGGCTTCGAAGTCCGCCAGGGCACGATCCTCGTCGAGAACGAGCCCGCAGAGGCGCTGCCGGGCAACTTGTACGAATGCACCGGCCCGATTGCCCAGGACCCGCTGAATCCGGACCTCGACCCGCAACACCGGGATGTCGTCGCGTGGCAGGCGACGGCTGCCGCCGACATGCTGGAGAGCGATCTCGGTGCCTCGGTCGACCCGATGTTCGCCGGTGCGCTGGGCGAGTTCACTTTCGAGTGCGGCAGCTCCCGGGGCAAGATCAAGAGCGCCTCGTACTACGTCGTCGGCATGCACATCGACTTCGGCGAGGGCTATGACCTGGCGGGCAACGCCGCAGCCAACCACGAGCGTTTCGTCGCGCTGACCCGTTACAAGCTGCAGCTGCTGCAGGCGGCGGTCGAGGAATCACGGACGAATCTGGCGCTGCAGAACGGCGACTACACGAAGATGTCGACAATGTTGAGAAACGCGCTCCGCTTCCACGATCGCGGCCAGTTCGGCTCCGCGCTGAAGAGCGTCAACCAGTTCCTCAAGTTCGTCGACAAAGCCGACTACGCCGTGATTCCCGGCGAGAACTACCAGGGCGAGCACGACATGCGGGGCAGCAACCTGGTGTTCATGTACGAGGAGAAAGTCATCCCGTTCGCGCCGTAGGCCGCGCGAGGTATCATCCTCGCGATGACTCCGGCACAGGCAGCGATCGCCAGCAGCTCTCAAGGCGCCGCAGCGTCGCGCGCGCGTGGCGATCGCCTGCCTCGGGACCTGGTGCCATTGGTCATCGGCGTGACCGGCCACCGCGACCTGCTGCCCGGCGAGCTGCCCGAGCTGCGGCGGCGCACGCGCGAATTCCTGGCGGACCTGCAGGCGCAGCATCCGGACCTGCCGCTGGCGGTCATGAGCCCGCTCGCCGAGGGCGCCGACCGGATGGTTGCCGAGGAGGCCCGTGCCCTCGGCATTCCCCTGATCGTGCCGACACCGTTGCCGATGGCGCTCTACGAACAGGACTTCCGCACGCCGGGCTCCTTGCAGCAGTTCCGCGAGCTGTGCGCCGAGGCCGAAGTCGTGGAGCTGCCGCTGCTGCCGGGCGATACCCCGGAGTCCGTGGCCGGGCAAGGACCGCGGCGGGACGCGCATTATGCACGGCTCGGCATCTACCTGTGCGCCCACTGCCACGTCCTGATGGCCGTCTGGGACGGCAAGCCGTCCGAAAAGCTCGGCGGCACCGCCCAGGTGGTGCGCTTCCACCACTGGGACGAGATGCCCGGCTTCGTCGAACGCAAGGACAGCAGCGTGCAGATCCTGGCGAAAGACGAAAGCGATCTCGTCTATCACCTGGTGTGCTCGCGGGACCGTCCCGACGGCCGCCCGGCGGCGGGCCTCGAGCCCTTCGAGTGCTGGTGGTACACCACGGACGAGGCCGTGCCGCGCAGCAAGGCCATGCCGGCCGAGTACCATGCGATCTTTGCACGCGCCGCCGAGTTCAATCGCCACGTGCGGCAACATCGGGCGCGCATCCGGGCGGGCGGCTGGCCCCTGTTGCCCGCCGACGCGCCGCCGGCGGTGGCCGAGGCCGCCGCGCCGGTCAACACCATGTTCATGGCCGCAGACTGGCTGGCCATTCATTTCCAGTCGCGCGTCACCATGACCCTGCGCGCACTGTACGTCCTCGCCGCACTGATGGGCCTCGCGTTCATCGCCTACGCCGACCTGCCCGGCTTCGACCTCATGGTGTACTTTTTCCTGGGGTTTTTTGCCGCGGGCGTGCTCATCTACCGGTTCGCCGAACGGGGTGGCTGGCACCGGAAATACCTCGACTACCGCGCCCTGGCGGAGGGCCTGCGCGTGCAGTGCTACTGGATCGCCGCCGGCGTCACCGCGGGACGGACGACCAAGTTCGCGCATGACAATTTCCTGCAGAAGCAGGACGTGGAACTCGGCTGGATCCGCAACGTGATGCGCTACACGGGCCGGCTCGGCGACATCGGGGCGCCGACTCGCGCGGGCCTCGACTTCGCCCGCCGCGAGTGGGTGGGCGAGCCGCATCCCGGCGGCGGGCAGCTCGCCTACTACGAGCGCAAGGCGCTGGAGCGCACCAGGCTGTCGCGCAGCACCGCTGCGATCGGCAGCTTCTGCCTGTGGGCGGGCATCACGGTCGCCATTCTGCTGGCCCTGTTCGGCCGGCTGATGCCGGCCACCGGCCAGGACCTGTTCATCGTCCTCATGGGCGTGCTGCCGCTGGTGGCCGCGGTTCGCGAGGCCTATGCGCAGAAACGGGCCGAGAAGGAACTGATCAAGCAGTACGTGTTCATGGCCCGCATCTTCCGCAACGCACGCCGCCAGCTGGAGATCGCCGGCTCGGACGGGATGCGCCGCCAGATCCTCAAGGCGCTGGGTGATGCTGCTCTCGAGGAGCATGCCCAATGGCTGCTGATGCATCGCGAGCGCCCGCTGGAGCACGGCCGCATGTCCTAGCCGCGCCGCAACAGGGCGCATTCGGCGTCGCGCTATACTTCCGTCGACGCGCGCATTCCTGCGCGCCATGAACCTGGACAGGGAGGAAGTGAGATGGGCACCGTTGGATGGCTCCTCGTCGTGGCGGTCGGGATGGCCCTTGGCTACAGCGTGGGGCGGCTCTGGCCGGGCTCCGCCGCCAGGATCACGGCGCTGCAACGGGAGCGCGATGCCGCCCGGGAGGACCTGCGGATCTACCGCGAGGAGGTGAGCCGCCACTTCCAGCGCACCGCCGAGCTGTTCGACAAGGTCACGGCGGATTACCGCGGACTCTACGAGCACCTGGCGACCAGCGCCCGCCAGCTCGGCGCCATCCGTGGCGAGGCCGTCGACAGCCGGCTGGCCCGCCCTGAGCAGCGCCGTCTCGCCGAGGTCGCGCCGCCCCAGCCGCCAGCCGCGGAGCCAGGGCCGGCGCCGGAACCAGAGCCCGCTGCGGACGAATCGTCCGCAGCCCCGGCCGGGGCGCCTGCGCCCCCGACTGAATCGACGGATGCCGGCGAAAAGCCGGAGCCCCCGGCAGAGTCGCCGGATGCCGGGGAAAAGCCGCCGGAGTCCCGGTAGGCGCGGTCCACGCCATGAGCGCCTTCCTGCCTGCCAGGGGTTGGCTGTCGCGGCTCGCGATCAGCCTGGTGATCCTTGCGCCCGTTTGCCATGGGCATGCTGCCGACCCGCCGACCGAGCCGCAGGCCGGTGTCGAACGGCCACGCATCGGGCTGGTGCTCGGCGGCGGCGGCGCCCGTGGCGGGGCCCACATCGGCGTCCTCAAGGTGCTCGACGAACTCCGTGTGCCGGTGGATTGCATCGCCGGCACCAGCATGGGCGCGCTGGTCGGCGCGACCTTCGCCGGCGGCGCACCGGCGGAACGCATCGAGCGCGAGTTCCTGGCCATCGACTGGACGGCGGCGCTGGGGCTGCGCGGCGAGCGCGCGCTGATGCCGATGCAGCGCAAGCTGGCCGGCATCACCTACAGCAACAGCATCCAGTTCTCCATCAGTGACGGCCGCCTGCGCGGCGACGGCGGCGTGCTGGCGACCCAGAACGTCGAGGAACTGCTGCGCCTGCTGGTCGGCGCCGCCCGCTGGATCGACGACTTCGATGCGCTGCCGATTCCCTATCGCGCGGTGGCGACGGACCTGGGCAAGGGCGAGATGGTGGTGCTGGGCAGCGGCGATCTCACCCGCGCGATGCGCGCCAGCATGGCGGTGCCGGGCGTGTTCGCACCCGTCGTCGTCGAGGACCAGGTGCTGGTCGACGGCGGCATGATGCGCAACCTGCCGGTGGACGTCGCCCGGGAGCTATGCGCCGACGTCGCCATCGTGGTTGCCATCGACCTGCCGCTGCCGCCCACCGAGGAGCTGCAGTCCATTTTTGCGCTGACCGGTCGCTCCATCGACGCGATGATCATCGCCAACGAGCGCGCCCAGCTGGCGACCCTGACGGCGGACGACGTAGCCATCAGGGTGCCGGTGGGGGACATCAGCGCTGGCGATTTCGCGCGCGTGCACGAGACCATTCCGCTGGGCGAGGCGGCGGCGCGATCCGTGGCCGATTCGCTGCGCCGTTACGCGCTGCCGGAAGAGGACTATCGCCGCTGGCGCGACCGGGTCAGTACGCCGGAAGCTGCGCCCCTGCGGATCGGCGAAATCAGCTTCAGTCCGCTGCAGTACGCCTCCGAAGAGTATCTGGCCACCCGCATGGAAACGCACGCCGGCGACGAGGTGACGCTGGAAGAACTCGAGCGGGACATGAGCCGCATCTTCGCAAGTGGCGATTTCGCGCGCGTGGATTACCGCCTGCGGCCCCAGGCTGCCGGCGGACACCTGCTGCAGGTCGATGTAATCGAGCGGCCGGGCGGCCGGGACTTCCTGCGATTCGACCTGGGCCTGTCGGGCTCCTCCGGCGGCGACGTGCTGTTCGCACTGCGCGCCGACCACCGGCGCGAGTGGATGAACGCGCTCGGCGGGCAATGGCGCAACGCACTGCAGCTCGGCCAGATCTCCGAACTGACCTCGGCCTTCTACCAGCCGCTGGACGTACCACAGCGATTCTTCGTGGAAGCCGGCCTGGCGGGTCGACGCACGCTGGAGGACATTTTTGACGACGGTGACCGGGTCGCGCGCTTCGACCTGCTGCAGAGCGAGGCGCAGTTCGACCTCGGTGTCAATCTCGGCAACCATACACGTGTCCGTTCCGGGCTGCGCTGGGGAGTGCACGAATTCAAGCTCGACATCGGCACCGCCGCCATCGTCGACGAAGCGACGACGCGCGACGCCAGCGTCACCCTGGGCGCGGTCTACGACACGCGCGATGCGGCGGCGCTCCCGTCCAAGGGCAGCTACGTGGGGGTCGAGGCGGCCCGCTCGGGCGGCTGGCTGGGCGGCGAGCAATCTTACGAGGTCGTCGAGGCGGTGGCCGGGCACACTACGCGTTGGGGCGACATGCTGCTGGTGCTCGCGGCCGGCGCCGGCCGGACACTGGGCGGCAACCTGCCGCGCTACCGGGACTTCCAGGTGGGCGGAGTTCGCAGCTTCCCGGCGTTGTCCCGCGGCGAGTTGCGCGGCGAGGACTACTGGTCCGGTTCCGCCACCTGGCTGCTGCAGGTCGGCGACAGCCGGGCGCTGTTCGGCCAGATGTTCTTCGCAGGCATCGGCTTGCAGGCAGTGAACGTCAGCGGTCAGCTGGACGGCATCGACGAGGGCACGATCCTCGGCGCGTCGTTGACGGTCGGGGCACGCACGCTGGCCGGCCCGCTGCTGCTCAGCCTCGGGGCGGCCGACAACGGCAGCGTCACCCTGCATTTTTCCCTCGGCCGGCCGATCTCGGAAGGCTCGATGCTGGACCGCTTGCACTGACTGCCGGACTTGCGCAACTCGATTATCTGCACGGTTGCTCATAGAATCAGGGCTGCGAGCGCAGTTTGCCGCTTTGCAGCATGCATCGCTCCGGGCGATCCCCGCCGGAACCAGTGCCGGCCCGCCCGGCCCCAACCTCACGGGAGAAGAAGACGAACAATGGCCAACTACAAGATTGACGATCTCGAAGGCGTCGGCGAGGTCTACGCGGCGAAACTGACCGCCGCCGGCATCAAGGACACCGACAAGCTGCTGGCGGCCTGCAAGACCGCGAAGCAGCGTGCCGATCTCGCCACCAGGACCGGTATTTCGGCCAAGCGGCTCAGCAAGTGGGCCAACATGGTCGACCTCTATCGCATCGACGGCGTCGGCTCGGAGTTCGCCGAATTGCTCGAGGCCGCCGGCGTCGACACCGTGCCCGAACTCGCGCAGCGCAATGCCGCGAACCTCGCGGCGGCGATGGCCAAGACCAACGAGGCGAAGAAGCTCGCGCGGCGCACGCCGAGCGAAACTGAAGTCGCCAAGTGGGTCGCGCAGGCCAAGAAGCTGCCGCGCGCGCTGGAATACTGAGCGGCATCGGGCCCTGGCCGGACACTGCCTTTACACCGGCCGGACCGGGCAAGTGACTCGGGCGGCGTCCCCCGGACGGGGACGCCGCCGGTAGCGCTCAGGACTTGGG
>DAOMOU010000091.1:0-7840 GCA_035444525.1 Gammaproteobacteria bacterium
GCATTGCCGCCGAACAGCGGGCTGGTCGCGTACCGATCCTGCAGCGTCTTGCTCATCGGAGTGGGAAGTCGGGCCTTGGATTGTGGGGGCAGCCACGCATTCTAAGCGAAGCGCCCGGCGGTTGGAATGTAAGCCCATGGCCGGCCGGGCAATTTGGGACGGCGTTCGCGCTTCGGCGGGGTCCGGGCCGGCAGCGGATTTCTGCTTGTCGGCCTCTTGCCTGAGCCGTATGCTCGGCTGGCTCTCGCCATATGTGGGGACCCAGGGCCAATGCGCTTGTCCGTCTTGCTGTTGTCATTCCTGATCTCCGGCCAGGCGGGCGCGCTGGGGTCCAGCCTGTACCCGGACCTGATGGAGTTCGACGAGGCCATGGCCCTCTACCGGGCCGGCGAGCTCGAGCCGGCCCGCCGCGCCTTTTCGCACCTCGCCGAACTCGGCGACCCGGCGGCGCAGTTCAACCTCGGCGTCATGCTGGTCAAGGGCGAAGGCGGCGAACCGGATGCCATCACCGGCACTGCATGGCTCCAATGGGCGGCGGATTCCGGGCTTGCTGGCGCCGCAGAGGTGCTGGCGATCATGGCGAGCCGGCTCGACGAAGATGCGCAGAAGCAAGTCGCGCAGGCGCTGGCCGGCCTGCAGGCCGGAGGTTCGCCCTCCGACCGGCGAACCGGGCCATCCGACACAGATGACGGGTACTGGGCCTGCTTTGAGAGGAACCGCCACCAGCCCCCGCCGATCTATCCCATGCGGGCTCTTGACCAGGACCGCGTCGGCTTCGCCATGCTCCATTTCCTGGTCGGTCCGGAAGGCAACTTCGATGCCATCCACGCCATTCCGGACGGCCACCACTACGGACCGTTCGGCCCGGCCGCGCAGGAGGGTGCGCGGCGATGGCATGCCCATGGATGCCGCACGCAACGTTATCGCCACATGACGCAGTCAGTCGTCTTCGAAATAGTGGATGGGTTCGGCGACCCGTCCATCAGCCCGGCGCGCAAGCAATGGGCCGGGAAGGTTCTGGCCGAGGCGCGGGCAGGCAGCCCCGAACAGTCTTACATTGTCGGCATGTTGGCCAGTCTCTACGAGACGTATTTCGCGGTCGATGCGGAAGAACGCCTCAGCCTGCTCCACCGGGCCGCGGTGGCCGGCTTTCCGGACGCCCGTTATGAGTACTGGCGGGCTGCTGGCGCCCGAGGGGAACGGTGGCTGCTGCTGGCGGCACGCCAGGGTTACCCGCCGGCGCTCTTCGCGTTGCGCAAGCGGCAGCACCTGCCTCGCGAGGATCGTCGGCGGGCATTGCACCGCGCCGCCGAGGCCGGCTTCCTGCCGGCCGTGTACCTCGCCGTGCGTCATCTGGCAGCGCATCCTGACGCCTCACAACGCGATGGTGCACGGGCGCTGCAGCTGAGCTCCGTGGTGCACAGCCGGATCCTGCGCGGCGACCCCTCGATGGCCGAGGTTCATGCCATGGCGCTGGCGGAAAACGGCCAGTTCAAGGACGCCGTGAGCTGGCAGAAACGCGCAGTCAGCACCGGCCGGCGCCTGGGGCGCGACACCACGGGCGCCGCGGCGAGGCTGGCTCGCTACGAGGCCGGCGAACCCTGGCGCGACCCCCACTTGTCATCCGACCCAGGCGGGGAGGATGATGGCTGACAGGCCGTTCCGGCGGCCGGATCTTCGCTTTGCGGGGTCTGACTCTCGATGGCGATCACTTCCCTCAAGCGGCTGCTGTATCGCTTATCGGTCGCCCTGGCGCTGGCGCTGGTCGCCGCGGCCGGGCTCACCGACGACCTGCTGCCGCTGGAGCACAGCCTCCGCTATGTCGGCCACCAGGGACGCACGCCGGTCGTCGTAGAGATTACCCTGCGCGAACGCCTCGACGGCGAACTCGAATACGTGGAATGGGTGACCCCCGCCGACTGGGGCGCCTGGTTCAGGGAGCCCGCTGCGACGCGCTGCCGGCTGCGTTACCGGGACGGGATCCTGGCTACCATGGACGTGGACCACGGCCTTGGCGCCAAGCGTCCCCCGGCGGACGTCTCTGCGGGTGCGCTCGACGCCTTGTCTGTCAGGCTCCGCGCCCGCGCCGACATCGCACGCGGTACTAAACACGCCGAGTACACCGTCTGGAACGGCGGCGAGGCGCTGGAGACGTGGATCCTCGAGGTCGCCGGTCCGGACAGCGTGACGACGCCCGACAGTCGCTACGAGGCGCTCCGGTTCAGGCTCGGGTCGGACCGCGAATGGTTCGAGGGCTGGTCCGCGCCGCTGCTGGTGTTCCACTTCGTGCGCATCGAGCACTGGCGCGACGGCAAGAAGGTCGGTGAGCTGAGCCTCGACGACAAGCAGCTCTGACGTCGCGTCCGAAAACCGGGGAAAACCGGGATCAGACCCCCATTTCCGCGCAGCAGAAATGGGGGTCTGACCCCGGTTTTCGGCGCGCGGGCAGCTGGAGGAAGTCGATGCCGTCACCGGCCCGTGGCAAATGCACGCCGGCGTCGGCCTCGGCTTCGAGCCGGGCGGCCAGCCCGGCGCGCGCCTCATCCTCGCCGTGGACCAGCCACACGGGCGGCGCATCCGCGAATCCCCGGTACCAGTCGAGCAGCCCCTGCTGGTCCGCATGAGCAGAAAAACCGCCGACGGTATGCACCGTAGCAGCGACGCGGATACTCTCACCCCACAACCGGATGCTGGCGGCGCCGTCCACCAGCTGCCGGCCGACCGTGCCGCGCGCCTGGAAGCCGACGATGACCACGTGGCAGTCTGGGCGCCAGACGTTGTTCTTGAGGTGATGACGGATGCGGCCGCCCTCGCACATGCCGCTGGCGGCCACGATGATCAGCCCGGAACGCACGCGGTTCAGGGCGCGCGACTGCTGGGGTGTGCGCACGAACTCGAGCCGCTCCGCCAGCGCATCGTCGCCGCGCCGCCACAGGCGCAGCGCTTCCTCGTCGTGCAGATCCACATGCCTGGCATACAACTCGGTGGCCGCGATGGCCATCGGGCTGTCGAGGCAGATACGCCAGTCGGCCAGGCCCCATTCCTCGAAGTGTTCGGCAAACAGGTAGAGCAGCTCCTGGGTGCGTCCGACCGCGAACGCCGGGATGAGAATATTGCCGCCGCCGGCCCGGGCGGTCGCAAAGATTTCCTTCATCTCCGCGAAGGTCTCTTCCCGCGAGCGGTGCAACCGGTCGCCGTAGGTGGACTCCATCAGCACGGCGTCCGCGTCCGGGACTTTCACCGGGTCGCGCAGGATCGGCGTGTTGGGCTGGCCGAGATCCCCCGAGAACACCAGCTTGCGGGTCTGTCCGTCCTCGTTCAGCCAGAGCTCGACGACGGCCGAGCCGAGAATGTGCCCAGCGTCCCTGAAGCGCGCCCGTACCCCGGGCATGACTTCGATGATCTCGTCGTAGTCGTGCGCCTGGAAGCGTCGCATCGCCCGCTCGGCGTCCAGCCGGGTGTACAGCGGGGCGATCCGGGACAGGCCCTTGCGCTCCCGCTTGCGGTTCTCGATCTCGGCGTCTTTTTCCTGCAGGTAGCCGGCGTCCCGAAGCATGATTTCGCAGAGCTCCGCGGTCGCCCGCTGGGTGTGAATGCGGCCCCGAAAACCCTGCTTGACCAGCAGCGGCAACCGCCCGGAATGATCGATGTGGGCATGGCTGAGTACGACGGCATCCAGGCCGGCCGGGTCCACCGGAAACGGCGCACGGTTGCCGAGATCTTCCTGCGGCCCGCCCTGCAGCAGCCCGCACTCGAGCAGCAGGCTGCGGCCGCCGCACTCAATGAGGTAACAGCTGCCGGTGACGCCCCCGGCCGCGCCGTGAAAAGTCAGCCGCATCGAAGCGACCTACTCGTCCGGCAGCGGGTAAGCGGCCGGCCCGGAGAAAAACTCCGCGAGGGCGGCGATATCCCGTTCGTCGAACTCCTCGAAGCGGTCATCCATCGCCGCCAGGCCCACCGAGCGCCTGCCGGCCTTGAAGTCCTCGAGCGCATTGCGCAGGTATACCTTGCGCTGGCCGCGCAACATGCTCGCGTCGTCGATCGGGTCCGAGCCCAGCTTGGTGTGACAGACCTCGCAGTAGCGCTCGTGGATCTCGCGTCCCCGGGCGGCCAGCTCCGGGTTGTAGGGGTCCTGGTGCGCAGGGAACGGCTGCCGTGAATACCAGTACGCCAGCAGGTCGATCTCGTCGTCCGTCATGCCGCCGGCGATGTCGCACATACTGATGTCCGGGCAGGTGCCCAGCTTGGAGCACTCGGTCACCCGACAGGGACGATGACGCTCGCGATAGTTGTAGAGCGCCGCCTCGATGACGCCGCCCGGCAGGCCGTGAATGGTCGGCACGCCCGGATACGGGCTCGGCCCGGTGTCGCCGTGGCACATCGTACAGAACGGGACGATCGGCGGAGGTTCATGGGCATCCGCGGCGAGCGGCACGAGGCCCGGGAGAGTGAGCGCCAGACCGAACTGGAGCAGGGATCGCCACATGGTCATTTCCTCCTGGAAGCCATCATTGCTTCGGCCGGCGCGGACTGGCGTAGAACTCCACCAGGGCCGTCAACTCATCGTCCGAGAGCGCACGAATCATGGCGTCCATCTCAGCCACGGCCACCCGGCGCTCCTGCCGGAAATCTTCCAGCGCAAGCCGCAGGTAGGCCTTGCGCTGGCCGCGCAGGATGGTGGCCTGCTCCGTCGAGGAAGTGCCGCCTTCCGTATGACAGCTGTCGCACTTGTCCTGATGTAGCTGCGCACCGCGGGCTGCCAGCGCGGCGTCGAAGGGCTCGCCCGCCGCGACGAAGCGGCGGCTCGCGTACCAGCTCGCGAGTGCGCTGATCTGCTCGTCACTCAGTGCGGCGGCGATGCTGCAGAAATCGATATCGGGGCAATCCGCCGCAGCGCCGCAATCGGGCTTGCGGCAGGGACGGATGGTGGCGCGAAAGTCGAACAGGGCGTTGTCCAGCACCGCCTGTGGGAGGCCGTGGATGGTCGGGACCGAGGGGAAGGGGCTGGGTGCTTCATCCCCATGGCAGGCTGCGCAAACCGCAACGTCCGCGGGCGCCCCGCTCTCCGCCGCGACCGGACCGCTCATCCACAGGAGCAGACAACCGCACGCAAGAAGCAACTTCAGCATCATGCATCTCCCTGTCTCGCAGTGAAAATATCACAGGACACCGACCCGTGCTCCCGTCGCGCCAACAAGGCTGCCGCCGGGGGTCCGCGCCGTCCGCCGGGCGGTACCGGCCGGTCGTCCCGGCACGTCGCGAATCCACGTCGCGAGGCGCGCCGAAAGCATCGCCGTAGACACAGCGTGCCACGCCCGGCGCGCAGCAAATCACTGCCAAGGAGAATTTTGCATGAAGACTCATGTTCGCTTGCTTGCGGCCGCCGCCATGCTTGCGCTCGCCGTTCCCGTGCTCGCCGACCACCATGCCGCCAAGGGCAAGGCCTACGGCGACAAGGCCCGGGCCGATATTGTCGACACCGCGGTGGCGGCGGGCTCCTTTGCCACGCTGGTCGCGGCGGTGCAGGCCGCCGGGCTGGTTGACACGCTCAAGGGTGATGGCCCGTTCACGGTGTTCGCGCCGACCGACGAGGCCTTTGCCGCGCTGCCGGCGGGCACGGTCGAGTCGCTGCTGCAGCCGGAAAACCGTGAGCAGCTGATCGCCGTGCTGACCTATCATGTGGTGCCCGGCAAGGTGACCGCCGCCGACGTCGTCAAGCTGTCCGACGCTACGACCGTGAACGGCGCCGCCGTATCGATCTCGTCGAGCTACGGCAAGGTCAAGGTCGACGGAGCGAACGTGGTGCAGGCCGACGTGATGGCCAGCAACGGCGTGATCCACGTCATCGACCAGGTGATCCTGCCCGGCACCTGAAACGCCCACTCCCACGGACGTGCCGGCCCCTGCGGCCGGCACGTCTTTTTTGCATGGCTGTCTGGCGCCCCGGGCAGGAATCGAACCTGCGACCTACCGCTTAGGAGGCGGTCGCTCTATCCACTGAGCTACCGGGGCCGCGGGGCGCGGTATTGTGCCATCCGGGCGGCGCTGCTCACAAACCGGCGCCCGGCTGCGTCTCTCCGTCCGGCAGCGCCTGCCTCTGCAGGCGCAAGCGATACGCGGCCGCGGCCATTCCCGTGCGACGATGGAACACCCGGCGCAGGGTCTCCGCGCTGCCGAAGCCACAGCGCAAGGCGATGGTTTCCAGCCCCGCTTCGCCGTCGGTGAGCATCCGCCGCGCCGCCTCGAATCGGGCCCCCTCGACGAACTTGGCCGGCGTCAGGCCCGTCTCCTCGGCAAAGCTCCGGCTGAAATGGCGCGGACTCATGGCCATGCGCTCCGCCAGGGCCGCCACGGACAGGTCTTCTTCGAGATGTTCGAAAATCCAGTCCATGAGATCCCGAAAGCGCCCCTCGGCCACCGCCGATTGCGCCGCCAGCGTGGCGCTGAGCTGCGAGTGCCGGCCGGGCCGTTTCAGGTACATGACCAGCTGCTGTGCCACTTCGAGTGCCAGCGTTCGGCCCCAGTCCTCCTCCACCATCGCCAGTGCCATATCCATCCCCGCGGTGACGCCGGCGGAGGTCCACAGGCGCCCGTCGCGCAAGAAAATTGCGTCCGGCTGGATGCGGGCCGCCGGCACCATCTCTGCAAGCGCGCCCAGGAAGGCCCAATGCGTGGTGACCCGCCGCCCCTCCAGCAGCCCGGCGCGCGCCAGCAGCAGCGCGCCGGTGCAGACAGAGCCGTAGCGCCGCGCCGCGGGCGCCTCGCGGCGCAGCCAGGCGAGCAGCTCACGGTCCTCGAGTGCCCGGTCCACGCCGGCACCGCCGGATACCAGCAAGGTATCCACCGGCCCGAGCCGGTTCCAGCTGCGGTCCGCCACCAGCGCGAGTCCCGAGGAACTGGCCACCGGACCGGCGCTACGCGCCGCCAGCATCACTTCGTAGGGCGGGATCTGGGCCCGTCCCTGTGCGAGCAGCAGGCGGGAGGCGAGCGAAAAGACCTCCAGCGGCCCCGTGACGTCGAGAATCTGGAGCCCCTCGAAGCCCAGCATGGCGACGCGGCGGGTGGTCTCGGGAGCGGTGTCCATCAGGGGCGTGCTCGCCGGCCGGCCTGGGGCCGATACTGCGACAGGGACTCGCCCTGTCCATTCAGGCCCGGGACGGGGATAATGCGTTGAGAATTCAGGCGAGAAGTGGTGGAGCCGATCGGAATCGAACCGACGACCTCCTGGGTGCGATCCAGGCGCTCTCCCAACTGAGCTACGGCCCCACGAGAAGCGGCGCATTCTATTGCATGGACATCCTCGTTCGCAACGCTGAAGCCACCGACTGGGCGGCCATCGCCGAGTTCAACCGCGCCCTGGCGGTCGAGACCGAGGACAAGGTTCTCGACTGGGACACGCTCTGCAACGGTGTGCGCCGGCTGCTGGCCGACCCCGCCAAGGGACGCTATTTCGTCGCCGAGGCCGATGGCAGGATCGTCGGCACGACGATGATCACCTACGAGTGGAGCGACTGGCGGGACGGCTGGATCTGGTGGATCCAGAGTGTTTACGTGCATCCGGATTTTCGCGGCCGGGGCGTGTTCGGGCGTCTCTACCGTCACGTCGAAGCGCTGGCCGCCGAGGGCGGCGTCCGTGCCGTGCGGCTCTACGTCCTGCAAAGCAACCGCCGCGCCCGTGCGACCTACCTGGCCCTCGGCATGCACGAGAGCGGTTACACCGTGCTCGAGGCCGGCGACGGCCATGGCGACTGAATTCGCCCGAGCCGAACCACCTGGAGCGACATGATGCTTAAAGCCGGGGACCACGCGCCTGATTTCACCCTGCCCGACCAGGACGGCA
>DAOMOU010000092.1:0-7794 GCA_035444525.1 Gammaproteobacteria bacterium
GCGCCGAGTAGGTGTGCGCCATCAGTTCGTTGGCTTTCTTGGTGGCGGCGTAGAAGGACAGCGGATGATCGACGTTCTGGTGCACCGAGAACGGCATCTTGGTGTTCGCGCCATAGACCGAGCTGGTGGAGGCGTACACCAGGTGCTCAACCTCGGAGTGGCGGCAGCCTTCCAGCAGGTTGGTCTGGCCGACCAGGTTGCTCTCTACGTAGGCCATCGGGTTCTCGATGGAATAACGCACCCCGGCCTGTGCCGCGAGGTGCACGACACGGTCGAATTTCTCGCTCTTGAACAGCTCCATCATGCCGCTGCGATCCACCAGGTCGAGCTTCCTGAAGCGCCAGTTGCGCTTGTCCTGCAGCCGGCTGAGACGTGCGCGCTTGAGCGTCGGGTCGTAGTACTCGTTGAGGTTGTCGAGGCCCACGACCTCGTCGCCGCGCTCGAGCAGTTTCTTCGCGGTGTGGAAGCCGATGAAGCCGGCGGCGCCGGTGACCAGTACTTTCATTGCGTCAGTCCATTGCGTGCAATTGGGGACATTCCCCAATTCGGTAGATTGAATTGGGGAATGTCCCCATTACAGCCGGCCGTCGACGGCGTCGGCCGGCAATATGTGCTTGATATCGTAGACGACCGAGGTCTCGGCGCCGAAGGCGCGCACCCCGGCGGCGCCGAGCGCGCGGAACTCGCGATGGGCAACGGCCAGCACCACGGCGTCGTAGGCGCCCGCGGCCGGTTCGGCCACCGGCGCGATGCCGTACTCGGCCTGCGCCTCCGCGGCGTCGACCCACGGGTCGTGCACGTCCACCTGCACGCCGACGTCCGCCAGCTCGCGCACCAGGTCGACCACCTTGGTGTTGCGGATGTCGGGGCAGTTCTCCTTGAAGGTCAGCCCGAGCACCAGCACCCGGCTGCCGCGCACCTGGATGCCGGCGCGCATCATCAGCCGCAGGATACGGTCGGCCACGTACAGCGCCATGTTATCGTTGATGCGCCGCCCGGCGAGGATCATCTCGGGGTTGTAGCCGACTTCCTGGCTCTTGTGCGTCAGGTAATAGGGATCGACGCCGATGCAGTGGCCGCCCACCAGCCCCGGCCGGAACGGCAGGAAATTCCACTTCGTGCCGGCCGCCTCTAGCACCTCGAGGGTGTCGATGCCGAGCCGGTTGAAGATCATCGCCAGCTCGTTGATCAGCGCGATGTTGACGTCGCGCTGGGTATTCTCGATGACCTTGGCGGCCTCGGCCACCCGGATGGACGAGGCCTTATAGGTGCCCGCGGTGATCACGCTGGCGTACAGCGTATCGACGAAGTCCGCCACTTCCGGGGTCGAGCCCGAGGTCACCTTGAGGATGCTCTCGACGCGGTGCTCCTTGTCGCCCGGGTTGATGCGCTCGGGGCTGTAGCCGGCGAAGAAATCGACGTTGTACTTGAGCCCGGCGCCCCGCTCGATGATGGGCACGCACACTTCCTCGGTGGCGCCCGGGTAGACGGTGGACTCGAAGATCACGGTGTCGCCGCGCTTGACCAGTTCGCCGAGGGTGCGGCTGGCGCGCTTCAGGGGCGACAGGTCCGGGATCTTGGCCGAGTCGATCGGCGTCGGCACGGTGACGATGTAGACGTTGCAGGCCGCCAGCCCCGCCGGGTCGCTGGTGAAGGCCAGGTGTTCGGCCGAGGCGAGCTCCTCCGGCGAGGTCTCCAGCGTGGCGTCATGCCCGGACTCCAGCTCGGCGATACGATCGGCCTTCAGGTCGAAGCCGACGGTCGGGTAGCGGCGCCCGAAGGCGACCGCCAGCGGCAGGCCGACGTACCCCAGGCCGATGATGCCGATCTTCACCTGG
This sequence comes from Gammaproteobacteria bacterium, assembly GCA_035444525.1. Lineage (GTDB taxonomy): Bacteria > Pseudomonadota > Gammaproteobacteria > Steroidobacterales > XN24 > XN24. The sequence continues at coordinate 1,839 of DAOMOU010000092.1, forward strand.
TCCATGGCGGGCAATTTCACTGCGGCAGGCTCCTCGGATGGCAATGCGCCATTGTACGGCCGCCCCCGCCGGCGCCCAAGACGAGGGTCACAGAACCGGGCGCCGGAGCCTGGATTCTTGGCGTGGATTGCCCGGCCGTCTATCATTGCGCCTTCGCGAAGCTCCCGGCGCGGGCCGTTTCCACGGCGCGCACGGGTGAATGCTGGCCGATTTCCAGTCGGCCGCGCCCACGGAACCAGGACGGCCGTTGAACAAGCGAATCCTCAATCTGCTGCTGATGGGACTGATGCTGGCGGCCGTCTGGCTGCTGCTGTCGGGCCTGTTCAAGCCGCTGCTGGTGGGCCTGGGGATGGCTGCGACGTTGCTGACGCTGTGGCTGGCGAGTCGCATGGGCATCATCGACGCAGCAACGCACCCGGTATGGGCCGTGTTCCGCTTCGTGTCGTTCTGGCCCTGGCTGACCGTCGAGATCATCAAGTCGAGCATCGACGTGGCGCGCCGCGTGCTGTCGCCCTCCATGCCGATCAGCCCGACCGTGTTCGAACTGCGCTCCACGCAGAAGACGGTGGTCGGCCGGGTGGTGCTGGCCAATTCGATCACGCTGACGCCCGGCACGGTCACGCTCGACGTGGACGGCGACCGCCTGACGGTGCATGCGCTGGCCAGCGAGTCGGTCGAATACGCCCTGAGCGGCGAGATGGACCGGCGCGTGAGCCGGGCCGAAGGTCCGCCGGCCGACGGTGCGGCGCCCCCGGGCGGCCGGGCGGGAGACGCCGCATGATCGCCGCCGCCATCCTCTCGATCATGGTCACCATGGCGCTCGCCGTGATCCGCGCGCTGCTGGGCAAGACCGTGTACGACCGCATCCTGGCGGTAAACGTGTTCGGCACCAAGACCGTGCTGCTGATCGCGGCGCTGGCCTTCCTCACCGGCCGGCCGGACGTGCTCGACATCGCGCTGGCCTACGCGCTGATCAACTTCATCGGCATGATCGCCGTGCTGCGCTACTTCGAGTACGGCGGCGCCGAGCCCGCCGGCCGGGAGTCCGACTGATGGCCCTGGCGGTGGACCTGCTGAGCTGGGCGCTGATCCTCATCGGCGGCGCCTTCGGCATCATCGGCGGCATCGGCCTGCTGCGGCTGCCCGATTTCTTCAGCCGCATCCACGCAGCCAGCCTCACCGACTCGATGTGCGCGCCGTGCATCATCGCCGGCCTGATGCTGCAGTCGGGCTTCACCCTGGTCACGGTCAAGCTCGGCTTCCTCATCGTGTTCCTGTTTCTGACCAGCCCGACGGCCTCGCATGCGCTCGCCAAGGCGGCGCTGCGCGGTGGCGTCGAGTCCGGCCAGCGCCATCCGGGGCCGCAGGAGGAACGGCGCTGATGGACACGCTGGTCGACATCCTGCTGCTGGCCTTCCTGGCGATCTGCGCCATCGCCATCCTGCGGCTGCGCGACCTGTTCGCCATGGCGATGATGTTCGGCCTGTTCAGCCTCATCTCGGCCGGGCTGTTCACCACCATGGACGCGCCGGACGTCGCCTTCACGGAGGCGGCCGTCGGCGCGGGCATCTCGACCATCCTGATCCTCGCCACCCTCGCCCAGACGGCGCGCCGCGAGCAGCGCCAGTCCGGACAGCCGAGGCTGGTGCCCTTGCTGGTGGTCTGGATCACCGGCGCCGTGCTGATCTACGGCACGGCCGACCTGCCCGCCTTCGGCGACCCCGCGGCGCCGGCGCACAACCACGTGGCGCCGCACTACCTGCAGGAGTCACCGAACGAGATCGGCATTCCCAACATCGTCGCGGCGGTGCTCGCCAGCTACCGCGGCTTCGATACGCTCGGCGAGGTCATCGTGGTGTTCGCCGCGGTGGTCGGCGTCATCTCCCTGATCGGCCTGCGGCGGCGCCCGGAGGGCGTCAAGCCGAATGCCGCCGCGCTCAGCCAGCACGCCGTGCTGCAGGTCATCGCCAAGCTGGTGGTGCCGGTGATCCTGCTGTTCGGCCTGTACGTGCAGTTCCACGGCGAGTACAGCCCGGGCGGCGGCTTCCAGGCAGGGGTGCTGTTCTCCGCCGGCATCATTCTCTATGCGCTGGTCTTCGGCCTGGACGCCGCGCGCAGCGTCATCCCGCCGAAAGTGCTCATCGCCCTGCCCGGCATCGGTGCGCTGATTTTCGGCGGGGTCGGCGTCGTGACCCTGCTGCTGGGCGGCAACTACCTCGACTACGACCAGCTCGGCGCCGACCCGGTGGCGGCGCAGCACCTCGGCATCCTGCTGGTGGAGCTCGGCGTCGGCGTGACCGTCGCCTCGGTGATGCTGCTCATCTATTTCACCTTCGCCGAGCGCGGCCGCGGCAAGCGCGCCGACGACGGGGAGGCGGCCGAATGAGCTTCTTCGCCCATTACAACTATCACCTCGCCATCATCCTCGCGATGATCGGCTTCTACACCATGATCTCGCGCACCAACATGGTGAAGAAGGTCGCCGGCCTGAACATCTTCCAGGTGTCGGTGTTCATCCTGTTCATCAGCATGGGCGTGCTGGACGGCGGCACCGTGCCGATCCTCGCGGAGGGCTACGAGCGCTACTCCAACCCGCTGCCGCACGTGCTGATCCTGACCGCCATCGTGGTCGGCGTGGCGACCACGGCCGTCGCGCTGGCGCTGGTGGTGCGCATCCGCGAGGCCTTCGGCACGGTCGAGGAAGACCAGGTCCAGGCCAAGGACGACGAGCCCTGAACGCCGCGCCGCACCTGCTCGCGCTGATCGTCGTCGCGCCCCTGCTGGGCGCGGCGGTCTCGACTTTGCTGCCCGCCGGCCGCCTGCCCTGGCTGTGGGCCACGGCGGTGAGCTGGTTCATGCTGGCGGCGGCGATTTCGCTGGCGGCGCAGGTGCTGGACGTCGGCGTACTGAGCTATGAAATGGGCGGCTGGGCGCCGCCGATCGGCATCGAGTACCGGCTGGATCCGGCCAACGCGCTGCTGGCGCTGTTGATTGCCGCGCTCGCGGCCGTGGTGCTGCCCTTCGCCGGCCGCAGCATCGCGTCCGAGGTGCCGGAGGAGAAGTCGCCCTACGTCTACGCGGCGCTGCTGCTGTTCCTGGCCGGCCAGATGGGCATCGCGGTCACCGGCGACGCCTTCAACGTGTTCGTGTTTCTCGAGATCTCCTCGCTGGCGACCTACACGCTGATCGCCCTGGGCCGCAACCGCCGCGCCCTGACCGCGTCGTTCTCCTATCTCATCATGGGCACGGTCGGCGCGACCTTTTTCCTCATCGGCGTCGGCCTGCTGTACGCCATGACCGGCACGCTGAACATGGCGGATCTCGCCGCGCGCATCCCCGATGTGGCGGCGACGCGCACCGTGCACACGGCCTACGCCTTCATCGTGATCGGCGTCTGCCTGAAGCTGGCGCTGTTCCCGCTGCACCTGTGGTTGCCGAACGCTTATACCTACGCCCCCAGCGCCGTGACCGCGCTGATGGCGGCCACCGCCACCAAGGTGGCGATCTACGTACTGATTCGATTCATCTACACGGTGTTCGGGCCGACCTTCTCCTTCGGCGACATGCCCACCGTCTACCTGCTGGTGCCCTTGGCGGTGGTCGGCCTCTTGAGCACCTCGGTGGTGGCGATCGGCCAGGACAAGATCAAGCGCATGCTGGCCTATTCCTCGGTGGCGCAGATCGGCTACATGGTGCTGGGCATCGGCATGGCGACCACGGCGGGGTTGACCGCGGCGCTGCTGCACGTGTTCAACCATGCGCTGATGAAGGGCGCGCTGTTCATGGCGCTCGGCTGCATCGCCATCCGCTTCGGCACCTCGCAGCTGGACGCCTTCCGCGGCCTCGGACGGCGCATGCCCTTCACCATGGCGGCCTTCGTGGCCGGCGGCCTCAGCCTGGTCGGCGTGCCGCTGACGGTCGGCTTCATCAGCAAGTGGTACCTGGTGCTGGCGGCCATCGAGCTCGGCTGGTGGCCGATCGTCGCCGTCATCATCGTCGGCTCGCTGCTGGCGGTCATCTACATCTGGCGGGTAGTCGAGGTGGCCTACTTCCAGCAGGGCGAGAGCACTGAACGCTGCGAGGCGCCGCTGTCGCTGCTGGTGCCGACCTGGATCCTGATCGGCGCGAACTTCTGGTTCGGCGTCGATACCCGCGTCACGGTCGGCCTGGCCGAGCGTGCCGCGCAGCTGCTGGCGGGAGGCGGGCCCTGATGCTCAGCGCGTCCACCGCCCTGGAGATCGCGGTGCTCGTGCCGCTCATCGGCGCGCTGCTGATCGTGCTGGCCGGCCGCTGGCCGAACCTGCGCGAGACGGTCACGCTGGTGACGGCGGTGGCGCTGTTCGGCGTGGTGATGCGCATCCTGTGGGGCCTGACTCACGAAGAGGTCGTCGAGATCACGCTCATCGAGATGCTGCCCGGCCTCAGCATCGCTTTCCACACCGAGCCCTTGTCGATCCTGTTCGCCGCCGTGGCCAGCGGCCTGTGGGTGGTGACCTCGGTCTACTCCATCGGCTACATGCGCGGCAACAACGAGCAGCACCAGACGCGCTTCTACGCCTGTTTCGCCATCGCGCTGTCCGCGGCAATGGGCGTGGCGTTCTCGGCCAACCTGCTCACGCTGTTCGTGTTCTACGAGGTGCTGACGCTGTCCACCTACCCGCTGGTGGCGCACAAGGGCGACGAGGCGGCGAAGCGCGGCGCGCGCACCTATCTCGGTATCCTGCTCGCCACCTCCATCGGGCTGCTGCTGCCGGCAATCATCTGGACCTGGTCGGTGGCCGGCACGCTGGACTTCACGCCCGGCGGCGTACTGGAGGGGCGCATCACCGGCGGCCTGGCCACGGTGCTGCTGCTGATGTTCGTGCTCGGCACCGGCAAGGCGGCGGTGATGCCCGTGCATCGCTGGCTGCCGGCGGCCATGGTGGCGCCGACGCCGGTCTCGGCGCTGCTGCATGCCGTGGCGGTGGTCAAGGCCGGCGTGTTCGCGATCACCAAGATCGTCATCTACATCTTCGGGCTCGACTTCCTGGTGGACGTGCCGGAAGAGCGCCTGCTGGTGTACCTGGTCGGCTTCACCATCATCGTCGCCTCGATCGTCGCGCTGCGGCAGAACAACCTCAAGCGCATGCTGGCCTACTCGACCGTCAGCCAGCTGTCCTACATCGTGCTGGCGGCGCTGGTGCTCGCGCCGCTGTCGGAGATCGGCGCGGCGGTGCACATCGTTGCGCACGCCTTCGGCAAGATCACGCTGTTCTTCGCCGCCGGCGCGATCTACGTGGCCTCGAAGAAGACCGAGATCACGCAGCTGTCCGGCATCGGGCGGCGCATGCCCTGGACCATGACGGCCTTCGCCATCGGCGGGCTGTCGATGGTGGGCGTGCCGCCGACCGCCGGCTTCGTGTCGAAGTGGTACATGATCGCCGGCGCGTTCCAGAACGACAATTATTTCGTGCTCGCGGTGCTGATCATCGCCACCGCCTTGAACGCGGCGTATTTCCTGCCGATCATTTTCCGGGCCTTCTTCGACACCGAGAACGTGCCGCCGAAGAAGGAGCATGGCGAGGCGCCCTGGCCGATGGTTGCGGCGCTGACCACGACCGCGGCGCTGGTGCTGTTGTTCTTCCTGTACAACGGCCCGGTGGTGACGCTGGAATACGGCATCTTGAAGGGACCGGGATGAGCGAGCGCGACGATAAGGACAAGCAGCTGCACTGGCTGGTCCGCCCGGCGACCATCCGCCGGCTGTGGCAGGTCTTCGGCGTGGTGCTGGGCCTGACCGTGGCGGCGGGCCTGTTCGTGGAATCGCACGGCTACTTCGGCCTGGACGGCACCTTCGGCTTCAACGCCTGGTACGGTTTTCTCGCCTGCGTCGCGATGGTGGTCGTGGCGAAGCTGCTCGGCTTCCTGGTGAAGCGGCCCGAGAGCTACTACAGGGACCGCGATGTTTGAGATCATC
>DAOMOU010000093.1:0-7737 GCA_035444525.1 Gammaproteobacteria bacterium
CTGTCGATCGTGCAGATGCCCGGCGGCATCCCGGTCGCCACCTTCGCCATCGGCCAGGCCGGCGCGACCAATGCCGCGCTGTTCGCCGCGGCCATGCTCGCCGCCGACCATCCCGCGCTTGCCGAGGCGCTGGCCGCGTTCCGCCAGCAGCAGACCGACGACGTCGCCGGCAACGACGATCCGCGCAGGTGACCACGCGATGACCACGGTCGGCATCCTCGGAGGAGGCCAGCTCGCGCGCATGATCGCGCTTTCCGGCGCGCCGCTGGGCCTGCGCTTCCTGGTGATGGACACGGTCGCCGACGCCTGTGCCGGCCAGTTCGCGCCGCTGCTGGTCGGCGACTACCGCGACGAAGCGGCATTGGCCGAGTTCGCCTCGAAGGTCGACGTCGCCACCTTCGACTTCGAGAACGTGCCCGCCGAAAGCGCGGAGTGGCTGGCGCAGCGCGTGCCGGTGTTCCCCAACCCGCGCGCGCTGGCCAGCGTGCAGGACCGGATGGTCGAGAAGAGCCTGTTCCGCGAACTCGGCATCCCGGTGCCGGACTTCATGGACGTGCCCGATCGCGCCGCGCTGGCCTCGGCGGTCTGTGCGATCGGCACGCCGAGCATCCTCAAGACGCGACGGCTCGGCTACGACGGCAAGGGCCAGTACCGGATCAAGTCGCCGGCCGACGTCGACGCGGCCTGGGACGCGCTCGGCGCGCAGGCGGAGACGGTGGGGCTGATCCTCGAGGGCTTCGTGGCCTTCGAGCGCGAGCTGAGCGTGGTCGCGGTGCGCGGCCGCGACGGCGAGTTCCGCACCTGGCCGCTGACCGAGAACTGGCACGTCGACGGCGTGCTCTCGGCGAGCCTGGCGCCGGCCGTGTGCGACGCGGCCCTGGTCGCGCAGGCGCACGCCCATGCGCGCGCGCTGGCCGAGCGGCTCGACTACGTCGGTGTGTTCGCGCTGGAGCTGTTCTGCCGCGATGGCGTGCTGCTGGCCAACGAACTCGCCCCGCGCGTGCACAACTCCGGCCACTGGACGATCGAAGGCGCGGAAACCTCGCAGTTCCAGAACCACCTGCGCGCCGTGCTCGGCCTGCCGTTGGGCGACACGCGCATGCTCGGCCACGCCGCCATGCTCAACTGGATCGGCGCGATGCCCGATGCCGCGCCGGTGCTGCGCGCGGTCGGCGGCCACTGGCACGACTACGGCAAGCAGTCGCGCGAAGGGCGCAAGGTCGGCCACGCCACGCTGCGCGCGAACGAGGCCCCGGAACTGGCGCGGATGCTGCAAGAAGTCGGCGCCGCGCTGGATCGGGAAGCGCAGGTGGCACCGGTGATCGCGGCGCTCTCCGCCGCCCCGTAGGAGCGCCCCATGGGCGCGACCGGTGTGCACCGGCGCGGTCGAAACCCGGTCGCGGGCATGGGGCGCTCCTACGACAGGCGCGCCGCCACCACCTTCCAGTCCACCAGCTGCCAGAACGCGGCGAGGTAGCGTTCGCGCGAGTCGCCGTAGTCCTGCGCGAAGGCGTGCGGCCACAGGCAGCAGGCGAGCAGGGGTTTGTCGTCGCCGGTCAGAGGGGTGACCGACCCGGGGGTGGCCAGGATCGCCAGGCGGCCGTCGCGACGCCGCACCAGCCACACCCACCCCCCTGGTCCGGCGAGCCGCAGCGCGGCTTCGTCGAAGCGTTCGCGCAACCGCTTCGCGTCGCCGAACGCGCCGGCGATGGCCTCGGCCAGCGCCCCGCCCGGCTCGTTCTCGCCGCCGGGCTGGGGCGCGCGCAGCCCGGCCCAGTAGAAATCGTCGCTCCAGGCCTGCGCCGCGTGCGCGGCCAGCGCGCCGCGTGCGGTGCGGGCCAGGTCATCGAGGCGGGGCGCCGCGGTTTCGCCGTCGGCCTCGCCTTCGCCGTCCTGCCCGCGCTCGCCGAGCATCGCGTCCAGCGCATCGAGCCGCTCCTGCTGGTGTCGCCGGTGCTGCGCGACCGCCTCGACCGACAGCTGCGGCGCGAAGGCGACCGGGTCGCAGGGCAGGGGGCGGGGTTCGATCGGCATGCTTCGGGGTCCGGGTGTCGGTGGAAGTGCGGCGCTGCGGCATACAATACGCAAACCAGATCGGCCCCGGGTTTCAGCTTCAACTCCCTCCCTTCCGCCGAAGGCGGAGGGGAGGGTTGGGGAGGGGTGCTTTTCGCGCGACGCATGATCGCTATCGTGCGCAAGGCACCCCCTCCCGGCCTCCCCCTGCTCGCTGCGCGAGCAAGGGGAGGAGCAAGACTTGCCAGCTGAAACCCGGGGCTGATCAGATACGCAAACCCCCGATTTCGTGGCCGCGAGCGCCTGATGCGCCGCCGCCGCAGTGCAGGAGCGTCGCCATGGCGGTACTGGATCGCATCAAGGTCGAACTCGAGAACCATCCCATCGTGCTGTTCATGAAGGGCACGCCGCAGTTCCCGATGTGCGGCTTTTCCAGCCGCACGGTGCAGGTGCTCAAGGAAGCCGGCGCGGTCGGCTTCCACACCATCAACGTGCTCGAGGATCCCGAGATCCGCGCCAACCTGCCGCGCTTCTCGAACTGGCCGACCTTCCCGCAGCTGTTCATCCACGGCGAGCTGATCGGCGGCTGTGACATCACCCTGGAGCTGCACGAGAGCGGCGAGCTGGCGCGCATGATCGCGGAAGTGCAGAAGGCGTGAGTCCGACGGCCCCGGCGAACGAAGGCCAGCCGCTGGCCGGCCGCGTGGTGCTCGTGACCGGAGCGCACGGCGGCTACGGCGCCGCGGTCGCGACCGCCTGCGCGCGTGCCGGCGCGACCCCTGTCCTGCTCGGACGCAAGCCGCGCAAGCTCGAACGGCTCGCCGATGCGCTGGAGAAGGACGGTGTCGAACCGGTGCTGTACCCGCTTGACCTGGAAGGCGCTTCGCCCGACGACCATGCCGACATGGCGCAGCGCATCGGCGAGCGCTTCGGCCGCCTCGACGGCCTGGTGCACTGCGCCGCCGACTTCGCCGGACTGACCCCGCTCGAGCACACCGACCCGGCCGCGTTCGCGCGCGCGCTCCACGTCGACCTCACCGCGCGCTGGTGGCTGACCCAGGCCTGCCTGCCGCTGCTGCGCGCGTCCGCTGCCGGCACCGTGGTGTTCGTGATCGATCCCGCGCCGCTCGCGACCCCCGCCTATTGGGGCGGCTACGGCCTCGCCCAGCACGGACTGGAGGCGCTGGTGGCGATGCTCGACGCGGAAACCGCCTCGACCCCGCTGCGCGTGCGCGCCCTGCGCCCCGGCCCGATGCGCACCCCCCTGCGCGCCCGCGCCTATGCCGCCGACGGCGATCGCGTCGCGCGCGACCCGTCCACGTTCGCCGCCGCCTGCGTCGACCTGCTCGCCGGGGGCGACGCGCCGTGACCATCCTCTCGGCCGCCCTGCTGCTGTTCCTGATCCTCGACCCGCTGGGCAACATCCCGGTGTTCCTGAGCCTGCTGCGGCGGCTGGAGCCCAAGCGCCAGCGCATCGTGCTCGCCCGCGAGCTGCTGATCGCGCTGGTCGTGCTGATGGCGTTCCTGTGGGCCGGCAAGTACGCGCTGGAGGTGATGCACCTGCGCCAGGAATCGGTGTCGATCGCCGGCGGCATCGTCCTGTTCCTGATCGGCCTGCGCATGATCTTCCCGCCGCCGGAAGGGCTGATGGGCGAGATCCCCGACGGCGAGCCCTTCATCGTGCCGCTGGCGATCCCGCTGGTCGCCGGCCCCTCGGGCATGGCCGCGGTGATGCTGATGGGCAGCCGCGAGCCCGACCGCCTGCTCGACTGGAGCCTGGCCCTGTTCCTGGCCTGGGCGGCGACGGCGGCGATCCTGTTCTGCGCGCCCTGGCTGTACCGGCTGCTGGGGGCGCGCGCGCTGACCGCGATCGAGCGCCTGATGGGCATGCTGCTGGTCGCCATCTCGGTGCAGATGCTGCTCGACGGCCTCGCCGGCTACCTCGCCCAACTGCCCGGCTGAAGTCTGCTGCACCGCCGCATCAATCACTTGGCGACACTATCTAGATCCGCCATCAATTCCAGCGGGGTCAATGACTTCCGTGGATTTGACGGCTGACTTTTTATTGTCATCTGCAACGGTTACCGTGTTAATCTGAAGTTAACCCCCCTTCACTCTGCTGACTCCCGCCGGCGCGCGCGCCGCGTCGGTGGCCCGGCACACCTGCACCACAAATCCAGACCACCTGCTACCGAGGCAACCTCATGACCCACCGCAACCGTGTCCGGCTGTCGAAGCTGTCGATCGGCCTGATCGCAGCGCTCGCCGCCGCCCCCGTCTTCGCCCAGAGCACGTCCGCGGGCGTGGGCGGCCTCGTCACCGACAGCAGCGGCCAGCCGGTCACCGGCGCCGAAGTCGTCATCACCCACGTCGAGTCGGGCACGGTCAGCCGCGCCACCACCGATGCCAGCGGCCGCTACAACGCCCGCGGCCTGCGCGTCGGCGGTCCCTACGAGATCACGATCACCAAGTCGGGCGAGGGCACCAGGACCGAGGACAACATCTACCTGGCGCTGAACCAGGTCAGCACGGTCAACACCACGCTCACCGGCGACGTGACCACGCTGGGCACGGTCACCGCGGTCGGCGTCGCCGGCGGCGCCGTCGTGTTCAGCAGCGACAACACGGGCGTGGGCACCTCCGTCGGCGGACGCCAGCTGGAGCTGATGCCGACCGGCAGCCGCTCGATCGACGACGTGGCGCGTCTTGACCCGCGCGTCTCCGTGATCGACCAGGCCTCCGGCGCGATCTCCGTGGCCGGCGTCAACAACCGCTTCAACACCATCTCCGTCGATGGCCTGTCGCAGGGCGACCCCTTCGGCCTGAACAGCAACGGCATGCCCTACACCGGCAGCCCGATCTCGATGGACACCATCGAAGCCTTCGACATCAAGATCTCCGACTACGACGTCAGCAGCGACACCATCGGCGCCACCGTCAATGCCGTGACCAAGTCCGGCACCAACGAGTTCCACGGCTCGGTGTACTACGTCTACAAGGACGCCGACAACATGGTCGGCAGCCGCGGCGGCCAGGACTATGCGCTGTTCGACACCGACGTGACCATGGGCGTCACCGTCGGCGGCCCGATCATCAAGGATCGCCTGTTCTTCTTCGCCTCCTACGAAGAACAGGAAATCAAGGACTTCGGTGGCGCGTCCTCGACCGACGCCTTCGCCCGCGGCGCCATCACCCAGGCCGAGATCGACGACGTCATCCGCATCGCCCGCGACAACTGGGGCATCGACGCCGGCACCTACGGCAACCTCGGCGTCAACCTCGAGAACAAGCGCTACCTGGCCAAGATCGACTGGAACATCAACGACAACCATCGCGCCAGCCTGACCTACCAGCAGACCGAGGAATTCCGCCCCTCGCCGTACAACATCACCACCAACTCGGTCGCCCTGAGCACCCGCTGGTACAACATCGACAACATCACCAAGAACACCTCGTTCCAGCTGTTCAGCGACTGGACCGACAACTTCAGCACCGAGTTCAAGGTCAGCCAGCAGAAGTTCGACCAGGTCAACGGCAACGCCATCAGCGACGGTCCGCAGATCAACATCGGCACCGCCAACATCGTCGCCACCAACGACAACACGGGTATCGCCATCGGCGAGGACCGCAACCGCCACGAGAACCAGATCAACACCGAAAGGCTCTCGGCCTCGCTGTCGGGCACCTACTACTGGGGCGACCACGTCATCAAGGGTGGTATCGACTACCAGGAACACGACGTGTTCAACCTGTATGGTCGCGACCTGCACGGCGTTTACGTGTTCCGCTCCATCGCCGATTTCGCCGCAGGCACCTACTCCAACTACTCCGTGCGTCGCCCGGCCCCCGGCTTCAGCGAGACCGACACCGCCGCCGCCATGGTGTACGAGCAGTTCAGTCCGTTCCTCCAGGACACCTGGTACGCCACCGACAACCTGACCCTGACCTTCGGCGTCCGCGTCAACATCCCGAAGGTGAACCAGGCGCCGGCGCGCCATCCGACCTTCGAGTCGACGTTCGGCTTCCCGAACGACTACAAGCTGGGCTCGGACAACAAGGTCGTGATGCCGCGTTTCTCGTTCAACTACCAGTTTGACGGCGAGCGTTACGCGCAGCTGCGCGGCGGCGCGGGCCTGTTCCAGAGCATCCCGCCGTTCGTGTGGCTGGCCAACCCGTACCAGAACAACGGCGTGTCCGCGGCGGCGTTCAGCTCGAACAACCCGGCCCTGTACCCGTTCAGCCCGGATCCGTACAACCAGCCGGTGCCGGCGGACCTGAGCGTGTCCGGCCTGTCGCAGGTTGACGTGATCGATCCGGACTTCAAGCTGCCGACCATGTGGAAGTTCAGCCTGGGCTTCGACAAGGAGCTGCCGTGGTGGGGCCTGATCGCCACCGCCGAAGTCCAGCACCTGCGGGCCAAGGACGCGATCTTCTACCAGGCGCTCAACATCGGCACGCCGCAGACCACCCTGTTCGACGGACGCCAGAGCTTCTGGTGCACCCTGGGTGGCGGCACCGGCAACGCCAACAAGAACTGCGGCCTTGAGCCGGGCTTCAACTACAACTCCACGAAGCTGAGCAACACCGACCAGGGCCGGTCGACGGCGGTGACCTTCGCCTTGACCAAGCCGCTGACCGAGAACTGGTTCGGCAGCCTCAGCTACACCTATACCGATGCGAAGGAAGTGGCGTCGGACGGCAGCTCGCAGGCCTTCTCCAGCTACCAGTTCGTGTCGCGCCTCAACCCGAACCAGGAGATCCTGACCACCGCAGGTCGCCAGGTCCGCGACTCGATCAAGCTCTCGCTGGGCTGGGACAAGGCCCTGTTCGGCGATTACCGGACCAGCGCCACGATGTTCTACAACGGTCGTTCCGGCCTGCCGTACACCTGGAACTTCAACGGCGACGCCAACGGCGACCGCATCTTCCAGGATCCGGCCTACATCCCGCTGCTCAACGACCCGAACGTGAGCTACGGCAGCGCCACGCCGGCACAGATCGCCGCGTTCCACGAGTTCATCGCCAACAATCCCTACCTGGACAGCAGGCGCGGCTCGGTGGCCGAGCGCAACGGCGACAGGTACCCGTGGATCAACACCTTCGACGTCAGCTTCCAGCAGGAACTGCCCGGCTTCATGTCCGGCCACAAGTCGGTGCTGCGCCTGGACATCTACAACGTCGGCAACCTGATCAACAGCGACTGGGGCCACACCTACGGCGAAACCTTCTCCGACAACGCCCGCGACCTGGTGACGCTGGCCTCGGTCAATGCCGACGGCAGCTACACCTACAACCTCGGCTCGCCGACGCAGCCGACCTGGGAGACCCTCCGGGTGTACGACGCCAGCAACGCCTTCCCGTCGCGACTGGTGTCGCGCTGGTCGGCCATGCTGACCTTGCGCTACGAGTTCTGATCCACGGATCCACGCTTGGCGAGAAACGGCCGGGGCAACCCGGCCGTTTCCGTTTGCGGGGCCGGCTGCGCCAAGGCAACGCCTTTCCAATCGTTGCTGTCATTTCGAGCGTAGCGAGAGGCGCTCTTCAACAGCGAAGCTGGTCAATCTATGTCGTTGATTCTCAAGATTCCTCGCTACGCTCGGAATGACAGTTGATCGGCATTGCCCTAAAGTCCCCCTCCTGACGAGAGGCGAAGAATGGAACATCACAAGATCGAGACGGCGGCGACGGCGCTGCCGGTGGCAAATGCCCGCATCTACCCCAAGG
>DAOMOU010000094.1:0-7656 GCA_035444525.1 Gammaproteobacteria bacterium
TGCGCCACACCTACCGCGACCTGCTGGAGATGTCGCGCTACCGCAAGGCGGTGGAATTCTTCCTCACGGATCTCTACGGCGACAAGGATTTTTCGGCGCGCGACGAAGGCGTGGAGCGCGTGTACCCCATCATGTCGCGCGTGATGCCCGGGCCCGCCCTGTTGACCATCAGCATCGGCATCGAGCTGCACGCCATCAGCCAGGAACTGGACCTCGACATGGTAGCGATGCTGTGGGGCGAGATGGGCGTCGGCGACCGGCTCGATGCGCAGGCGTACGCCGAGGCCTACCGGCGCTGCGGTAACGTCGAGGCGCGCCGCCGCCAGATCGGCATCGTGCGCGAGGTCGGCGAGTCGCTCGACAGCGTAGTATTCAAGCCCTTCATCTACAACGCCGTGAAGCTGGGCCGCGCGCCGGCCCGCATGGCCGGGCTGCTGGAGCTGCACGACTTCATCGAGCGCGGCTTCATCGCCTTCCGCGCCATGAAGGGTTCGGAAGAATTCATCGACGCCATCGTGACGCGCGAGACCGCCATCATGGAGGCGATCCTGGCCGGCGAGCCGGTCACCGGCTGGGCGCCGCCGGGCGACTCCTCGGTCAGCGGTGATAGGCGGGGCTGAACTCGACGACGGCCTCGATCATCGCGCCGGCGTGCTCGGGCTGCACCTCGGGATGAATGCCGTGGCCGAGATTGAACACGTGGCCCGACCCGCGGCCGAAGCTCTCCAGCACCTGCCGGACCTCGTGGCGGATTACCTCCGGTGACGCGTACAGCACCGCGGGGTCGAGATTGCCCTGCAGGGCCACGCGGTCGCCCACCCGGGCGCGCGCCTCGGCAAGGTCGGTGGTCCAGTCCACGCCCAGCGCGTCGCAGCCGGTGTCGGCCATCGCTTCCAGCCACGGGCCGCCGCCCTTGGTGAACAGCACCACCGGTACCTTGCGGCCGCCGGCCTCGCGGGTCACCCCGTCGACGATGCGCTGCATGTAATCGAGGGAAAAGCCGCGATAGGTCTTCGGCGTGAGAATGCTGCCCCAGGTGTCGAACACCATCACGGCCTGGGCGCCGGCGGCTACCTGGGCGTTGAGGTAATCCAGCGTGGTGCGCGTCACGCGCTCCAGCAGCCGGTGCAGCAGGGCCGGCTTGTCGTACAACATGCCCTTGATGCGACTGAAGTTCTTGCTGGTGCCGCCTTCCACCATGTAGGTCGCGACGGTCCAGGGGCTGCCGGCGAAGCCGATCAGCGGCACGCGGCCGCCGAGCTCGCGGCGAATGGTCCTGACCGCATCCATGACGTACCTGAGCTCGTTCTCCGGATCCGGCGTCGCCAGCGCATCGACGTCCGCATCGCGCTCGATGGTGCGCTCGAAGCGCGGCCCCTCGCCGCCCTCGAAATACAGGCCCAGGCCCATGGCATCCGGCACCGTCAGGATGTCGGAGAACAGGATCGCCGCGTCCAGCGGGTAGCGCTCCAGCGGCTGCAGGGTCACCTCGCAGGCCAGCTCGGGCGACTTGCAGAGCTGCATGAAGCTGCCGGCGCGGGCGCGGGTGGCGCGGTACTCGGGCAGGTAGCGCCCGGCCTGGCGCATCATCCACACCGGCGTGCGATCCACCGGCTGGCGGGCCAGGGCCCGCAGGAAACGGTCGTTCTTCAACTCCACGGTCATGCGCCTGTCGCCTTTGCAATACTTGCCTGGATGGCTTCCGCGGCGGCCCGGGGATCGTCGGCATCCCGGATCGGCCGCCCCACCACGATGTAGTCCGCGCCCAGCGCGAACGCCTGGTCGACCGTGACGACCCGCTTCTGGTCGTCCGTTTCCCGGTTCTCCACCGGCCTGATGCCCGGCGTCACCACCAGCAGGCGGGCGTCCAGGTGCTCGCGCAGCCTGGCCGCCTCCAGCCCGGAGGACACCACGCCGTCGCAGCCGGCCTCCAGTGCCCGGCGGGCGCGCGACAGCACGAGTTCGGGCACGTCGCACTGGAAGCCGAGGTCCTCGAGATCGCCGCGATCGAGGCTGGTCAGCGCGGTCACGGCCAGCACCTTGACGTCTTCGCGGGCCGCCACCGCGGCTTCCATGATGCCCTGGTTGCCGTGCACGGTGCAGAAGGTCACGCCGCGCCCGTTGAGGCGCTCCACTGCGCGCGCCACGGTCGCCGGGACATCGAAGAACTTCAGGTCCACGAAGATCCTCTTGCCGCGTCCCGCCAGCCAGTCGAGCAGCTCGAAATAGCCGCCCGCCATGAACAGCTCGAGTCCCAGCTTGTAAAAGCGCACGGAATCGTCGAGCTCCTGCACCAGCTCGCGCGCCTGCCACGCGTCGGGCACGTCGAGCGCAAATATCAGCCGCTCGTCGACGGGGATGTCCTTCGGGGTCATGAATGCGGTCCGGCCTTGAATGAGGCCGCGATTCTAGCATCCGGCGGGGAGGGGGCAGCGTCGGGGAAGGCCGCAATGCCGGCCTTGCCGGCTGGCGCCGGCCTCAAGTACGGGCGCGCGGGTCGAACAGCCGGCCGTGCTCGAGGATCGCGAAGCGGTCGGTCATGCCGGCGATGTAGTCGGCGACCGCCCGCGCGCGGCCGGCAGCCCCCTGCGCGGCCTCCTTGCGGGCCGCCTCGAGTGCATGGTCGTCGGGCATCAGCCGGGGCTCCTGCATGAAAGCCTCGAACAGCTCCCGCACCGTGCGCTGGGCCTTGGTCGTCATGCGGATCACGCGGTTGTGGCGATACAAGCGGTCGCGCAGGAAGCGCTTCAGCTCGAGGTGCGCGGCGCCCACCTCGTCGCTGAAACGGATCAACGGCCGCCCGGCCCGGCGCACCGCCTCGATCGAGTCGGGCGCGGCCGCCTGCAGTTCGAGCTGCGACGCGGCCACCAGGTCCTCGACCACGCGGCCGATCATGCGCCGCACGATCTCGTGCACCAGCCGGCGGCCGGCGAGCTTTGGCCAGCGCGCCCGCACCGCGTCGTGCTGTTCGCGAAACAGCGCGGCCTCGCGCAGCTCCTCGGTGTTCAGCAGGCCGGCCCGCAGGCCGTCGTCGACGTCGTGGTTGTTGTATGCAATCTCGTCCGCCAGGTTGGCCAGCTGCGCCTCCAGGCCAGGCTGCAGGCCCTCGAGAAAGCGGCGGCCCAGTTCGCCCAGCGCGCGCGCGTTGCGCGCCGAGCAATGCTTGAGGATGCCCTCGCGGGTTTCGAACATCAGGTTCAGGCCCGGAAACTCCGCGTACTTTTCCTCCAGCTCGTCGACGACGCGCAGGGATTGCAGGTTGTGCTCGAAGCCGCCGTACTCCGCCATGCAGCGGTTCAACGCTTCCTGCCCGGCGTGCCCGAAGGCCGTGTGGCCCAGGTCGTGGGCCAGGCAGATCGCTTCCGTCAGGTAGGTGTTCAGCCCCAGCGCGCCCGCCACGGTGCGCGCAATCTGGGCGACCTCGAGCGAGTGCGTCAGGCGCGTCCGGTACAGGTCGCCCTCGTGGTTAACGAACACCTGGGTCTTGTAGACCAGCCGCCGGAACGCGGTGGAATGAATGATCCGGTCGCGGTCGCGATGGTACTCGCCGCGATATCGAGGGGGCGGCTCCGGGTAGCGCCGGCCGCGCGAGCGGGTTTCGCAGGCGGCCCAGGGCGCCGGCGCTTCACTCACCGCGGCGCGGCCATCGCCAGCACCGCATCGAGCTCCGCCTCCGGCACGTCCGCGCGCACGACGCAGGAGCCGAGCCCGTCGGGCAGCACGAAGCGCAGCCGGCCGCCGGCGATCTTCTTGTCGAGCTGCATGAAGGCCTTCAGCCGCTCGGCCCCTACGGGTGGCGGCCGGGTCGGCAGTCCGGCCGCGGCGATCAGCGCCTCCACCCGCGCCGCGATGTCGCGATCGAGCATTCCCATGCGGACGGCCAGATCCGACGCCATCACCAGGCCGACCGCCACCGCTTCGCCGTGCAGCCAGGCGCCAAAGGCCGTCGCCGCCTCGATGGCGTGCGCAAAGGTGTGGCCGAGGTTGAGCAGCGCGCGCCGGCCCTGCTCGCGCTCGTCCTCGGCGACCACGGCGGCCTTCAGGGCGCAACACCAGTACACCATCCGCTCGAGCGCCTCGGGCTCGCGATCGATGACCGCATCGAGATCCCGCTCCAGCCACTCGAACAGGCCGCTGTCCAGGCCGAGCCCGTACTTCACGACTTCGCCGAGACCGGCGCAATACTCCTTGCGGCCGAGCGTGCCGAGCGTGGCGACGTCGGCAATCACCGCGCTCGGCTGGTGGAAGGCGCCGACCAGGTTCTTGCCGGCGGGAATGTTGACGGCGGTCTTGCCGCCGACCGCCGCGTCGACCTGGGCGAGCAGCGTGGTCGGCAACTGCACGAAGGCCGTGCCGCGCTGCCAGCAGGCCGCGGTGAAGCCGGCCACGTCGCCGATCACGCCGCCACCCAGCGCCAGCACCGTGGCGTCACGATTGAAGTGGTGCTCCGCCAGCACGTCGAACAACAATCCCAGCGTCTCGAGCGACTTCTGCTCCTCGCCGTCGGGCAGGACATGCACCGCGAGCTCGTAATCGGCCAGCGCCGCACGCAACGGCTTGAGCCACAACGGCGCGACGATCTCGTTGGTCACCACGAGCACCTGTCGCCCGTCGAGATACGGCGCCAGGACCTCGGCCCTGCCGAGCAGGCCGCGTCCGATCAGCACCGGGTAAGTCCTGTCCCCTAGCGGTACGTTCAACGCATGCATGGATTGCCTCAGTCTTCCTCGCTCAATGCCGCCAGGGTGCGCTTGATCTCCTGGGCGACTTCCCTCACCAGCCGACCGTCCGTCGGGATCGCCAGGACCGCCACTTCACGGTACAGCGGCGCCCGCTCCTGCAGGAGCCGCGCCAGGCGCTCGGCCGGATCGACCGTGTCGAGTAGCGGGCGGTGGCTGGACGCCCGGGTGCGCTCCAGCTGCTGGTCCACGGACGCCTCAAGGTAGACGACCAGGCCGCGCGACGCCAGCGCATGACGGTTGGCCGGGTCCAGCACCGCGCCGCCGCCCGTCGCCAGCACGATACCGTCGAGTGCGGTCAGGGCCTCGATCACCTCCCGTTCGCGGCGCCGAAAGCCCACCTCTCCCTCCTTCTCGAATATGAAAGGGATGTCCACGCCCGTGCGCGCCTCGATCTCGGCATCGCTGTCGTGAAATTCGCGCCGCAGCATCCTGGCCAGCTGCTTGCCCACCGCTGACTTGCCGGCGCCCATCGGCCCGACCAGGAAAATGTTGGGAAGTGCCATGGCCTGTCCGTCGCCCCATAACACGAGGCCGGCTTGCGCCGGCCCCGTAATGATAACCGCAACAGCGTGCGACTAGTCTTCCGTGCGGCAACCCAGAGGCCGACCGCCGGCGAAGCCGAGCTCGGCCAGCCGGGTCGCGTACTCGGGGACAGTGAGCCCCTCGTCCGTCGGGTCCGGATTCGGGTCGAGGTCGCCGCCGCCGAAGCGGCTGATGAGCCCGCCCGGCGGGCTCTGGTTGACGTTGGCGTCCGCGGCCGTGATCTCCAGCGCATGATCGCTGCGATCCTCGAACTCGGTGCCCTGCACCGCCGCGCGCGCGGTAATCGTCACGATCACCCAGTTGCCGAATTCCTGCGCATAGCGGATGCGGAAGATCGCGGTGCCGCTCTCGTCCGTGACCACGTCACCCGGCGTGACCGACACGACGTTGCCCGCCTCGATCGAGCCCGAGCCGTTGAAGTCCTCGTTGGCGTTCAGCTGGCCGTTGTTGTTGAGGTCCTCGTCCGGGCACAGGATCGCGCCCGGGCCGACCACCCAGCGGTCGTTGGCGCCTTCGACGTAGAAGCCCTTGCGGTAAAGCTTGGAACGCACCGACAGCTGCACGGCTGCATCCGCGACACCCACCCCCTGGCTGTCGGTCACCTGGACGAGGAACTCACGTTCGTACTGTGCCGTGTTGGGCTCGAACAGCTCGTTGCCCGTGCCGATGCTGATGTCCACCTGGCGGCGGGCCACCGTCAGCCCGAGCGTCGCGGTCAGTGCCGGGTTCTCCTGCACGATGGCCGTGATGGTCACGTCGCCGCTGCCGCTGATGGTCTCGCCGCCCGTGTAGACGGTCTGCGCGGTACCGGCGCTGCCGGTGATGGCGGTACCGACGGACAGGCTGCCGCCGGTGACGTCCTCGATCTGGAACTGCACGACCTTGTTCTTGACCGGGTTGTTGGCCGCATCGCGCACCGTCGCGACGATGGTGCTCTGCTCGCCCGGGCCGACCGTGAAGCGGCTGGCCTGGACCACGATGCTGGCGGGCGTGAGCGCCACGAACTCGATGGAGCGCTGCGTTTGCGGCCCCGCCGCCCCGACCCGCGCGGTGAGCGTGGCGGGACCGGCCGTCGTGGCGCTGAGGTTCACGGTGGCCTGGCCCGCGGCGTCGAGCACCGCGCTCAGGGCCGACAGCGAGCCGCGCGTGGTGCTGAAGTTGATGGTCTGGCCCGCCTGCGGCACGTTGTTGACGCGCCACTCGACGGTCACCGGCTGCGCGACGTTGAGCGGAATCTCCGTTCCGGCGGCCGGCTCGAGGAACACCACGCTGTCGTCGGCGCTGACCGACAGGGGCGCGGTAGCGGTCAGGCCGAGCGCGCTGACCGAGATCGTGTCGGCACCGCCCTGGGTGCCGGTCACCGTGAACGACACCTGTCCCTGGCTGTTGGTGGTGAGCGAGTCAGCGGACAGCGTGTTGCCCGCGGCCGACTCGATGGTGACGGTGCGGCCGGCAATGCCCTGGCCGGCGGAATTCTGCAGGCGCGCGGTGAACGGCACTTCGTCGCCCTGGATGACGTTGTCCGGGCCTTCGAGAGTCAGCACGGTGCCGGTCACGTTGACCGTGACGGAGCTGGACAACGAGCCCGTTCTGGCGGTGACCGTGATGGGCCGGTTGGTCGGGTCGCCCCCGGTAGAAAGTTCGGCGGCCGGCAGCGCAACGCCGTCCGGGTCGGGAATGACCTGCAGCAGCCCGGAGTCCGCGGAGTAGGTCACCGGCACGCCGGTGACCGCGTTGTTGTTGGCATCCCGCACCAGGACGCTGAAAGTCACCACGGCCGCGCCGCCCGAGGGCAGGACGTTGCTGCTGGCGATCAGGGTGATGCTCGCCACCGGGGAATCGGGCGTCCCGCCGCCCGGCGGTCCGACGATCGTCGACTCGCTGCCGCAACCGACGAGGAAAAGGGCGGCCAGGAGCCCCGGCAACCCGAGTACTCGACGTGTGAATTTGCTGCTGCGCATATTAGGGCTCACTCGCGTCCACTCGTGGGAGTTCAATAGATGTTGCTGCCTTCACGAAGGATCTTCGGCGTCACGAAGATCAGCAGCTCTCGCTTGTTGGATACCGAGCTGTTCCGCTTGAACAGCCGGCCCAGGCCGGGGATGTCGCCCAGCAGCGGCACCTTGTCCTCGGCATCGCGCCGCTCGGTCTCATAAATGCCGCCGAGCACCACCGTTTCGCCGTCGTTCACGAGCACCTGGGTGATGATCCGGCGCGTGTCGATACTGGGCACCTGGCCGCCGGTCGCGCTGGGCACGAACTGGCCGACCGTGTCCTGGGTGACCTCGAGATCCATGATGATGCGGTCGTCAGGCGTGATCTGCGGCGTCACCGTCAGGCTGAGCACGGCCTTCTTGAACTGCGTCGCCGT
>DAOMOU010000095.1:0-7616 GCA_035444525.1 Gammaproteobacteria bacterium
GCTCCTCTTCCTTGAGCCCGTTGTTCTTGACCTGCTTCGGCACCAGGTAGCGCTTCGCAATGTTGAGCTTCTCGTCCTCGGTGTAGCCGGGGATGCGGATGACCTCCATCCGGTCCAGCAGCGGCGCCGGGATGTTCAGGCTGTTGGCCGTGCAGATGAACATCGTCTCGGACAGGTCGAAGTCCACCTCGAGATAGTGGTCGTTGAAGCTCGAGTTCTGCTCGGGATCGAGCACCTCGAGCAGCGCCGACGACGGGTCGCCGCGGAAGTCCATCGACATCTTGTCGACTTCGTCGAGCAGGAACAGCGGATTGCGCACGCCGGTGCGCGACATGTTCTGGATGATCTTGCCCGGCATGGAGCCGATGTAGGTGCGCCGGTGGCCGCGGATCTCGGCCTCATCGCGCACGCCCCCCAGGCTCATGCGCACGAACTTGCGGTTGGTGGCGCGCGCGATGCTCTTGCCCAGCGAGGTCTTGCCGACGCCCGGCGGACCCACGAGGCAGAGGATCGGGCCCTTCTGCTTCTTCACGCGCTGCTGCACCGCCAGGTACTCGACGATGCGTTCCTTGACCTTCTCGAGGCCGTAGTGGTCCTCGTTGAGCACCTCCTCGGCGCGCGCGAGGTCCTTGAGGATGCGCGTGCGCTTCTTCCACGGCGCCTTCAGCAGCCAGTCGATGTAGTTGCGCACCACGGTCGCCTCGGCGGACATCGGCGACATCATCTTGAGCTTGCCGAGCTCGCCGACGGCTTTTTCCTTCGCCTCCGCCGGCATCCCGGCAGACTCGATCTTCTTCTCGAGCTCGGCGACCTCGTTGGCTTCATCGTTCATGTCGCCAAGTTCTTTCTGGATCGCCTTCATCTGCTCGTTGAGGTAGTACTCCCGCTGGCTCTTCTCCATCTGCTGCTTGACGCGGCCGCGGACGCGCTTCTCGATCTGCAGCACGTCGATCTCGCCCTCCACCAGGGCCATGACCAGCTCGAGCCGCTCGCGCAGGCCGGCGGCCTCCAGCACCCGCTGCTTGTCGGACAGGCGCAGCGACATGTGCGCCGCCACCGTGTCGGCGAGGCGGCCCGGATGCTCGATGCCGGCGAGCGAGGTGAGAATCTCCGGCGGCACCTTCTTGGAAAGCTTCACGTAGTTTTCGAACTGCGCCACGATAGAGCGCGTCAGCACCTCGATCTCGCGGTCGTCGCGCCGGCCCTCGTCCTCGAGGACTTCGATGTCGGCATTGAAGTACTCGCCCTCGCGCATGTTCTTCAGGGCGACACGCTGGCCGCCCTCGACCAGCACCTTGACCGTGCCGTCGGGCAGCTTCAGCAGCTGCAGGATGGTCGCCAGGGTGCCGACGTCGTAGAGATCGCCCGCGCCGGGCTCGTCCACGTCGGCCTGCCGCTGGGCGACCAGCACGATCTGCTTGCCGACCTGCATCGCATGATTGAGGGCCTGGACCGAGCGGTCCCGGCCGACAAACAGCGGGATGACCATGTGGGGATAGACCACCACGTCCCGCAGCGGCAGCACGGGGGCGCCGGATTCGGGGATCGCTGGAGTCTGCGGGGTCTGGGTGCTGTCGTCTGCCACGGTGGGGGGATCCTCGTCAAAGCATTGATTCTGCTGGAGCCGGCTCGAGCCGGTCCGTCCTCAGGCGGATATGGGGACGGCGCGGGCGGTTATCAAGAAGACCCTGGCCGCACGCGCGGGTTCCGGAAGCCGGGCGGGAAACCGGGAAACCGGGGTCAGAGACACGTTTCCAAGGAAACGTGTCTCTGACCCCGGTTTCCCTGACCCCGGTTTCCTGCGATCGGAGCTAGAACGCCGAGCCCGCAGGGCGCTTTTCGTCGCGGCGGGACTCGTCGGATTCGTACATGATGTACGGCTTGTTCTCGCCGTTGACGACGGATTCATCGACCACCACCTTGGAGACGTTCTCCATGGAGGGCAACTCGTACATCGTGTCGAGCAGCACGTTCTCGAGAATCGTCCTCAGGCCGCGCGCCCCGGTCTTGCGGGCCATGGCCTTGCGCGCCAGCGCGCGCAGCGCATCCTCGCGGAACTCCAGCTCGGCCGCCTCCATCTCGAACAGGCGCCGGTACTGCTTGGTGAGCGCGTTCTTGGGCTCGATGAGGATGCGCACCAGGGCGTCCTCGTCCAGCTCCTCCAGCGTCGCCACCACCGGCAGCCGGCCGACGAACTCCGGGATCAGACCGTACTTGATCAGGTCCTCCGGCTCGACGTCGTGGAACAGCTGGCCGGCGGTCTTCTGCTCCTTCTCGCCCTTGACCTCGGCCGCGAAGCCGATGCCGCTCTTGGCCGAGCGGTTGGAGATGATCTTTTCCAGCCCGGCAAACGCGCCGCCGACGATGAACAGGATGTTGCGCGTATCCACCTGCAGGAATTCCTGCTGCGGGTGCTTGCGGCCGCCCTGCGGCGGCACCGAGGCGATGGTGCCCTCGATCAGCTTGAGCAGCGCCTGCTGCACGCCCTCGCCGGACACGTCGCGGGTGATCGACGGGTTGTCCGACTTGCGCGAGATCTTGTCGATCTCGTCGATGTAGACGATGCCGGTCTGCGCCCGCTCGACGTCGTAGTCGCACTTCTGCAGCAGCTTCTGGATGATGTTCTCGACGTCCTCGCCGACGTAGCCCGCCTCGGTGAGGGTCGTGGCGTCGGCGATGGTGAACGGCACGTTCAACAGCCGCGCCAGCGTCTCCGCCAGCAGCGTCTTGCCGCAGCCCGTCGGGCCGATCAGCAGGATGTTGCTCTTCGCCAGCTCCACCTCGTCGCCGCGGCCGCGGTCGCTGCCGCGGTTCTCGAGCCGCTTGTAGTGGTTGTAGACCGCCACCGACAGCACCTTCTTGGCTGCCGCCTGGCCGATCACGTACTGGTCGAGGACCGCATTGATCTCGTGCGGCCGCGGCAGCTTGCTCTTGCCGGGCTCGCTCTTGTCCTCGAGCTCCTCGCGGATGATGTCGTTGCACAGCTCGACGCACTCATCGCAGATGAACACGGAGGGGCCGGCAATGAGCTTGCGCACCTCGTGCTGGCTCTTGCCGCAGAAGGAGCAATACAGCAGCTTGCCGTCTTCGTGCTTGCCGCGGGAGTCGTCAGCCATGCGTGGACCTCGGGATTCTGGACTTTTGCCGGGGGCTCAGGCCCTTAGCGGCAGGGTTTATATAGCATGGGGCCAACACCGGCTGCAAAGCGCGCCGCTGTCCGGACTCAGCCCTGCAGGGGCAGCGCCTCGCCCCGGCGGGTCAGCATGCGGTCGACCAGCCCGTAGGCCACCGATTCGTCGCCGCCCATGAAAAAGTCCCGGTCCGTGTCCTGGGCCACCTTTTCCTTCGGCTGCCCGGTATGGTGCGAAAGGATCTCGTTGAGCCGGTCACGGATCTTCAGCACCTCGCGGGCGTGGATGTCGATGTCCGAGGCCTGGCCCTGGAAGCCGCCCAGCGGCTGGTGGATCATGATGCGCGAGTGCGGCAGGCAGAAGCGCTTGCCCTTGGCGCCGCCGGCCAGCAGGATCGCGCCCATGCTGGCCGCCTGGCCGACGCAGATGGTCGAGACGTCGGGCTTGACGAACTGCATGGTGTCGTAGATCGACATGCCGGCGGTCACGACGCCGCCCGGCGAGTTGATGTACAGGTGAATGTCCTTGTCCGGGTTCTCGGACTCGAGGTAAAGCAGCTGGGCGACGACCAGGTTCGCCATGTGGTCCTCGATGGGCCCGACGACGAAAATGACCCGCTCCTTGAGAAGCCGGGAATAGATGTCGTAGGCCCGCTCGCCCCGCGCCGTCTGCTCCACCACCATGGGGACGAGATTCAATGCCTTGGTCGTCATTCCTTACTCTCCGCTGCCGCGCGGTCGCGGCGCTGCCTGCCTACAAGTATCCGAACCGGGAACCGGGCGCAAGCGCACTGCGCCTCAAGCCTGGTCCTGGTTCATCAACTGACTGAACTTGATGGGTTTATCGACGATTTTCGCGCGCTCGAGCAACCAGTCCACCACCTGCTCCTCCATCACCGAGGTCTCCACCTGGGACATCAGTTCCGGATTGCTGCGATAGATCTTGATCACCGTCTCGGCATCCCCGTAGCTCGCGCCGATCTGCTGCAGGCGCTGCTGCACCTGGGCCTGGTCGACCCTGAGCTCGTGCTGGCGGACGATCTCGCCGATCAGCATGCCGAGCGCCACCCGGAACCTGGCCGGCTGCTCGAAGGGCTCGCGCGGCGGCAGCTCGGTGGCGCCCTCCGGCTTGGCGTTGGGATTCATGCGCCGCACCATGTCCTCGCGCAGGCTCTGGATCTCCTGCTCCACCAGGGCCACGGGGACGTCGATGTCGTGGGCCGCCACCAGCTTGTCGAGCAGCTGGCGCTTGACGGACTCGCGCACCCGCTGCTGCAACTCCTCGCGCATGTTCTCCTCGACCTCGGCCCTGAAACGCTCCACGCCGCCTTCCTCGACGCCGAACGCGCGGCAGAACTCCTCGTCGACTTCCGGCAGCCGGGACTGCTCGACCTTGCGGGCCTTGACCTTGAAATCGGCCTTTTTGCCGGCCACGTCGGCCGAGCCGTAATCCGCCGGGAACTCGACGCCGATGGTGCGCTCCTCGCCCGGCTTGATGCCCTGCAAGCCGGCCTCGAAGTCCTTCAGCATGCGGCCCTCGCCGAGCACGATGCCGACCTCGTTGCCGTCGCCGCCCCGGAAGGCTTCGCCGTCGATGGCGCCGCTGAAGTCGATGGTCACCCGGTCGCCGTCGCCGGCCGCGCGCTCCACTTCGTCCCATGCCATCCGCTGGCCGCGCAGCTTGTCGATCATGGCGTCCACGTCGGCGCCGGTGATCTCGGCGGCGGGGCGTTCGATCTCGAGGCCCTCGTGGCCGGTCAGCTCGATGTCGGGAAACACCTCGAAGACGGCCGTGAAACTGAGCCCCTCGTCCTTGGAGACGTTGTGCTCCTCGATGCGCGGGCTGCCCACCGGGCGCAGCTTCTGCTCGCTGATGGCCTGCACCCAGCTGTTGCGCACGAACTCCGCGACCACGTCCTCGCGGACCTGCGCGCCGTACTGCTGGCGCACGACCTTCAGCGGCGCCTTGCCCGGGCGGAATCCCTTGATCTTCGCGCGCCGGCCCATGTCCTTGAGGCGCTTGTCAATTTCGCTTTCGACGCGCTCGGCCGGCACTTCGACCTTCATGCGCCGCTCCAGCCCCTGGGTGGATTCCACGGAAACCATCACTGTGTCGTTCCTCTTTCAATTAAGACGCGCCGCGAAGGACCGCTGCGCAGCCGGATTAGCCGTCGGGCGAATGCAGAATCTGGTGCGAAAGGAGAGACTCGAACTCTCACGGGGGATCAACCCCACCGGGACCTAAACCCGGCGCGTCTACCAGTTCCGCCACTTTCGCGCATGCGCCGGTACCACCGGAGCCGGCCAGCGCCAGACAAGTCCGCAAGTATACCGCAAATGTCCCTGCTGCCGCCGGTTTCCGCCGCGGCTCCGCGGCCGGGCGGCGGGCAACCAGCTAGGCCGTCGCCGGCTCCGATCTCGGCAGGTACAAACCGACGGTGGTCCCGCGTCCTGGCTCCGAGGCGATGGTGACGCCGCCGCCGGACTGACGCGCAAAGCCGTACACCATCGGCAGCCCGAAGCCGCCATGGTCGCGCGCCTCGCCCCGCACGGTGAAGAACGGCTCGAAGACCCGGCTGAGGTGCTCCGCGGCGATGCCGACGCCGGTGTCCGTGACCGACACCCGCACGTAATGCCCGGGCGGGATGTCCACCAGGCGAGTGGACTGCTCGCGGTCCACTTCGACGTTCGCCGTCTCGACCACCAGCCGCCCGCCGTCCGGCATCGCATCGCCCGCGTTCAGGACGAGGCTGATCAAAGCCTTCTCGAGCGCCGCCGGGTCCACCCGGGCCGGCCAGAGCGACCCGCTGTGCAGCAGCTCCAGCCGCACGTCGTCGCCGGCCGTCCTGCGCAGCATGCTTTCGCGGCTGATGAGCAGCAGGTTGACGTCCGTGTCCTGCGGTGCCAGCGACTGCCGCTGGGCGAAGGCGTGCAGGCCTTCGGTCACGCGCAGGCCGCGCTCGGCAGCCCGCACGATCGATCCCGCGCGACGGGCCCCGGGGCTGTCCTCGCCGAACTCGCCGGCCAGCTCCAGCGCCTGCTCACGCACGGCGCGCAACGCCGGGCCCAGCTGCTGCTCCAGCCCT
This sequence comes from Gammaproteobacteria bacterium, assembly GCA_035444525.1. Taxonomy (GTDB): domain Bacteria; phylum Pseudomonadota; class Gammaproteobacteria; order Steroidobacterales; family XN24; genus XN24. Next base: position 6,217 of record DAOMOU010000095.1, read on the forward strand.
TCGCTCAGGCCGCGCAGGGAGGCGATCCGCTCGATCTCCCGCAGGCGCCGGTCGATCTGCTTCTGGCGAGACAGGTCGCGCTTGATGGCGATGAAGTGCGTGGGCCTGCGGTCCGCGTCGAGAATGGGCGTGATGGTGACGTGCTCCGGGGCCAGGCTGCCGTCGCGGTGGCGATTCACCATCTCCCCCGACCAGACTTGCCCCGCGCCCAGGGTGCGCCACATCTCGCGGTAGAAATGCTCGTCGTGGACGCCGGATTTCAGCAGGTCCCGCGGCTTGCGGCCGATCACTTCGCCCGGCGCATAACCGATCACGGTGGTGAACGCGGCATTCACCCACTCGATGGTGGTGTCGAGCCTGGTGATCATGACCGGGTCGGCGGCCGAGTCGAGTGCCTGCGCCAGGAGCGCGAGCTGCGTCTCGGCCTGCTTGCGGCGGGTGACGTCCTGCACGGCGCCTTCCAGCACCACCACCCGGCCCTGCGCATCGCGCCCGGGCTGGCAGTTGACGCGCAGCCATACCCGCGCCCCGTCCATCCGCGTCACCTGGAACTCGGTGCTGAACGGCGTGCCGTGCATCCGGGCCGCCAGCATCATCCGGTCCAGCTCGGGGCGGAATCCCGGCACGATCAGACTGGCGACCTGTCCGAGCGAAGGCGGCTTGCCGGGGGGATTGCCGAGAATGTCCGCCACTTCGTCCGACCAGCGGAACTCGCCCGTGGCAAGGCACAACGACCAGCCGCCCAGCCGGCCCGCCGCACCGGCCACGTGGAGCAGGCGATGTTGCTCCGCGAGTTCGGCCTGCAGGCCCTCCAGCGTGGCGATGGTCGTCTCGAGCCACGCGACCAGCCGCGACATGTGGATCGCGAGCCAGCCGCCCACGCCGATGGCCGCCAGCGAGGCCAGGCGGTTGACCACGGCATAGTATTGCGGAAAGCCGTCGGGTGCGGGCGGCGAGAGCCACAGCCCGATGCCAGTCATCACCGCGGCGAACCCGCACGCGCCGACGATGAAGCGCGGGCTGCGAGTCAGCATGGCGAGCAGCACGAACGGCAGATAGAGGGTGCCGTGCGCAAATCCCGTCAGGGTCAGCGGGTCGGTGGCCGCCACACCGAGCAGCCCGGCGGCGACGACGTAACGCCAGGCCGACGGGGACGGCGGCAAGCCTTTGCGCCGGCCAAGCGCAAGACCCGGGAACGCCACCCGACTCGCGTCTACCGACCTGGTTTCGACAGCTTGCACGACGCCTGACTACAGCACACTTTCAGCCGCGAGTCAGCCCGGAGAAAACGGGGTCAGACACCGGTTTCCGCTGGAAACCGGTGTCTGACCCCGTTTTTCGGAATTTGGTGGGCCGCGTAGGAATCGAACCTACAACCTGCGGATTAAGAGTCCGTTGCT
>DAOMOU010000096.1:0-7597 GCA_035444525.1 Gammaproteobacteria bacterium
CGGGCGGCACGGCCAGCGGCCACATCGAGATGAGAATCCCGCAGTAGAACATCGAAAACAGGATCATCGAGCCGATGAACGGCGCGATTTCGGCATGCTTGATCAGCTTGTAGTACACCCAGCCGGCGAAGCCGATGGTGATGACCGGGAACACCCACAGCCAGTTGACGTGGTCGAACCAGCGGCTCATCACGCGCGCATTGGTCAGCGGCGTCCAGATGCTGACGATGGCGAAGAAGGCCACCACGATCATCAACAGCAGCGGCGCCAGTTTGAAGGCCCAGTCCTGTGTCTTGCCCTCGGTCTTCATGATGGTCCAGGTGACGCCGAGCAGCGCATAGCCCGCCACCACGCCGAGGCCGGTCATCACCGTGAAGGGCGTGAGCCAGTCGAAGGCGCCGCCGACGTAGCGGCCGTCGACCACCGTGAAGCCCTGCACGTAGGCGCCGATGACCGCGCCCTGGGCGAACGAGGCGACCGTCGAGCCGCCGCAGAAGGCCAGGTTCCACCACTTCTTGCCGTCGGCGGTGGCCTTGAAGCGGAACTCGAAGGCGATGCCGCGAAAGATGAGCCCCGCCAGCAGCAGGAACACGCCGATGTACAGCGCCGGCAGGAACACGCTGTAGATCATCGGGAACGCGGCCAGCAGGCCGGCACCGCCGAGGATCAGCCAGGTCTCGTTGCCGTCCCAGACCGGGGCGACCGAGTTCATCATGAGATCGCGCGATTCCTCGTCGGGGGCGAAGGGAAACAGGATGCCGACGCCGAGATCGAAGCCATCCATGAGCACGTACATGAACACGCCGAAGCCGATCAGCCCCACCCAGATGAGCGTCAGGTCGATGAGTTCCATGTCAGCTCCTCGCCGCGCCGGCGGCCTCGAACTCGCCCTCGACCGCGGACCAGGGCCGCTTGGGCGTGCCGGTGATGCGTTCGTGCGCGTCCCCGACCGGGTCTGGTCCGGCCTTGATCACCTTGCGCAGGTAATGGATGCCGGCGGCGAACACGACGGCGTAGACGGTCACGTAGCCGACCAGCGTGGCGAGCACCATCCAGCCGCTCAGCGACGGCGTGACGCCTTCGCTGACCGTCATCAGGCCGTAGATGATCCACGGCTGGCGCCCGATCTCGGTGACGAACCAGCCGGCCAGCACCGCGACGAACGGCAGCGGAATCATCAGGGTGAAGATCCTGAGCAGCAGCGTCGACCGGTAGAGCCTGCGCCGGTACAGCAGCCAGGCGCCCCACAGCGACACCGCGATCATCAGCGTGCCGATGCCCACCATGACGCGGAAACTCCAGAACACGATACCGACCGGCGGCCGCTCCTCCGGCGGCACCGATTTCAGGCCCGGCACCACGCCGTCGGCGCTGTGCTTGAGGATCAGGCTGGCGCCGCTGGGGATGCCGATCTCGAAGTGGTTCGTCTCGCTGGCGGCGTCCGGGATGGCGAACAGCAGCAGCGGCACGTTGCCACGCGTGTCCCAGTTGCCCTCCATCGCCGCCACCTTGACCGGCTGCTCCTCCAGGGTGTTCAGCCCGTGCATGTCCCCGGACAGCAGCTGCAGCGGCGTGGCCACGGCCAGCATGATGACGCACATCTTCAGCGCCTTCTCGGCGATGTCGGCATGCCGGCCGCGCAGCAGGTACCAGGCGCTCACGCCCGCTACCGCGAAGCCGCCGGTGATGAAGGAGGCCAGCAGGAAGTGTGCGAAGCGATAGGGGAAGGAGGAGTTGAAGATGGCCTGGGTCCACGAGGTCATGTGGATCATGCCGTCCACCAGCTCCACGCCCGCCGGCGTCTGCATCCAGCTGTTGGCGGCCAGGATCCAGAACGAGGAGATGCAGGTGCCGATCGACACCATGCAGGCGGCGAACAAGTGCAGGCCGCGCGGCACTTTCTCGCGGCCGAACAGCAGCACGCCGAGGAAGGTGGCCTCGAGGAAAAAGGCGGTGATGACCTCGTAGGCCAGCATCGGGCCGAGGAAGTTCGAGGCGGCGTAGGAGAAGTTGCTCCAGTTGGTGCCGAACTGGAACGCCATTACGATCCCCGTGACCACGCCCATGCCGAACACGATGGCGAAAATCTTGGTCCAGAACTTGGAGAGCTTCAGCCACACCGGGTCGTCGGTCTTGTAGTAAAGCCCTTCCAGCACCGCGATGTAGGCGGCCAGACCGATGGAGAACACCGGGAAGATGGCGTGGAAGGACACTACGAAGGCAAACTGGACACGCGAAAGCAATAGCGGGTCGAGGTCCATGAGTCCGTCCCCTTTCTGGAATGGGTCCATGATACGGAAAAACGGCGGGTGACCGAAGGGTGTCGGTTTCAACAGTGCCGTTGCGGTGACTTGTGGCGTCGCGACATGCCGCGGCGGCAGCGCTTTGATTGACCTCACCGGGCGCACTTGCTATAAAACTCGCCCTCTCACGGCGCACTCCCGCTCGGCTCGCCGCTTCGGCGGGCTCCGCATCTCGAAGCCGGGAGACAACACCCATCTACAGAACACGAAGGTACGCTGATGAACAAGGGCGAATTGATCGAGGCCGTGGCTGCCGCCGCCGACCTCACGAAGGCCGATGCCACCAAGGCCGTCGAGGCATTTGTGGACACCGTCACGCGCGCGCTGAGGAAGGGCGACCAGGTCGCCATTGTCGGCTTCGGCAGCTTCTCCGTTAAGAGCCGCGCCGCGCGCCAGGGGCGCAACCCGAAGACCGGCGCAACCATCGACATTCCCGCCAGTCGAGTCCCCGGTTTCAAGGCTGGCAAAGCCCTGAAGGACGCTGTAAACTAGCGCGCCCTCCCGGGGAGCGCGGGTGCTTAGCTCAGCTGGGAGAGCGTCGCCCTTACAAGGCGAAGGTCGAAGGTTCGATCCCTTCAGCACCCACCAGGTTGACTTCAGGAGCGGTAGTTCAGTTGGTTAGAATACCGGCCTGTCACGCCGGGGGTCGCGGGTTCGAGTCCCGTCCGCTCCGCCAATGAACGAAAGGGCGCCCGTGTGGCGCCCTTTCACTTTCCGGACCCGCCCGGCCGGGTCCGACAGGACATTCGAGGCAGGCCATGCTGCAGAAAATCCGCGAGAAGATCACCGGCTGGGTCGCCTGGGCGATCGTCATCACCATCGGCGTCGTGTTCGCCGTGTGGGGCATCGACCTGAGCTTCACGCCACGCCCGATGGCCGCCAAGGTCAACGGCGCAGAGGTGCCGGTCGAGCCCGTGCGCCGCGCCTACCAGGAGCAGGCGGCCCGCTTCCAGCAGGCGTTCCGCGGCGAATTGCCGGAAGAGATCGCGGCCGAGATCCGTCGTGGCGTCATCGAGCAGTTCGTCCGTCGCGAGCTGTTGCAGCAGCGCGTCGTGCAACAGGGCTATCGCATCAGCGACGCCGCGCTGACCGAATACGTGCAGTCCTACGACGTGTTCCATGTCGGCGGCCGGTTCAACATGGAAACGTACCGCGCGGCGCTGGCTGGTGCCGGCTACACGCCGGCCATGTTCGAGGCCGAGCAGCGCCGGATGCTCGAGATCCAGCAGCTGCAGGACGCGGTGGTGCTGTCGTCGTTCGTGACCGAGGACGAGCTTGAGCGACGCGTGGCCCTGCAGCGCGAGCTGCGCGAGATCGAGTGGATCGCCGTGCCGCTGGCGCGCTTCGCCGAGGAGGTCGAAGTCAGCGATGCCGACGTCGAGGCCCGCTACCAGGCCACGCCGGAGCGCTGGATGACGCCGGAGAGCGTCGACATCGCCTACATCGACCTGCAACTCGACAGCCTCGCCGGCGACGTGCAGGTTTCGGAGGACGACCTGCGCGCCTTCTACGAGACGGAAATGACCCGCGAGCCGGAGCGCTACGCGGGCCGCGAGCGCCGCAAGGCCGCCCACATCCTGGTGCGCCCGGGCGACGACGCCGCGGCGGCGGAAGCGCGGGTGCGTGCCCTGCGCGAGCGGATCGTGGCCGGCGAGGACTTTGCCGCGGTGGCCACCGAGGCGTCGGAGGACCCGGGCTCGGCGCGCATGGGCGGTGAGCTCGGCTGGGTCGAGCGCGGCATGATGGTGCCCGCGTTCGAGGAAGCGCTGTTCGCCATGGAGGCCGGCACGGTCAGCGAGCCGGTGCGCAGTGAATTCGGCTGGCACCTGATCCGCCTCGAGGAGATCGAGCAGATCGGCGGTTCCAGTTTCGAGGCCGCGCGCGAGGAGCTGCTGCAGGCCTATGCGCGGCGCCGTGCCGAGGATCGCTTTTACGACGACGCCGAGGCGCTGGCCCGGATCGCCTTCGAGAACCCGGACAGCCTCGAGCCGGCGGCGACCGAGCTCGGTTACCCCGTGCAGGAGCTCGCCGGCGTGACGCGCCGCGGCGGACCGGGCATCGGCACCAACCCTGCCGTAATCGACGCGGCCTGGAGTGAGGCGGTCTTCGAGCGCCGCGAGAACAGCCGCCTGCTGGAGCTTGACGACGGCCATGCCGCCGTCATTCGCGTCACCGCGCACAATCCGCCGGAACTGCGCCCGCTGCAGGAAGTCGCCGCGCAGATCGGTGCGGAGATCCGCCAGGAACGGACCGCCGAGCGTGCCGCCGAGCTGGGCGAGCAGGCGCGCGCCCGACTTGCGGCCGGCGAGTCGATCGCCGAGGTCGCCGAGTCACTGTCCGCGGACTTCGTCGCCGGCATCACCGTGGTGCGCGACGATGAGACGGTGCCGCCGGACGTGGCGCGGGCCGCGTTCAGCGCGCCGCGTCCGGTGGGCGGCCAGCCGTCGGTGGTGGCCGCGCAGGGTGCGAACGCGCACTTCGCGGTGCGGGTGCTGTCGGCGACGCCGGGCGGGCTCGAGCTGCTGCGGCCCGAGGAGCGCCGCGAGCTCAACGACCGCGTGCGCGGTGCGCGCGCCTCGCAGGAGCTGCAGGCTTACCTGGAGCACCTGCGCCAGGGCGCCAAGGTCACCGTGTTCGAGAGCGCGCTGCAGTAGCTGCAGGAAACGGGGTCAGACACCAATTTCCGTCGGAAATTGGTGTCTGACCCCGTTTCCCACGGTTTTACGCGTTAACATCGCACGATGCGCAAGCTCCAGCTTCACTGGCAGATCCTGATCGCGATCCTGGTCGGCATCGTCGCGGGCTGGCTCAGCGGCGACGAGGGCGCGCTGTTCGGTATCACGCTCTACAGCGTCTACGACTTCGTCGGCACGCTGTTCATCAACGCCTTGCGCATGCTGATCGTGCCCCTGATCGTCTCGTCGATCATCGTCGGCGTGGCCGGCATCGGCAGCGGCGGCAACCTCGGTCGTCTCGGCGGCAAGACGCTGATGTTCTACGGCGTGACCACGCTGCTGGCGATTCTCATCGGCCTCGTGCTGGTGAACATCGTGCAGCCGGGCATCGTCAACGGCGAGCCGGCACGCGAACTGCTGGCGCTGGAGGAGAGCACGCGCGCGGTGGCCGAGAGTGTCGGCGTGGCGGCGGGCGCCGGCGGCGGGGGGCAGCTGGTGCAGATGTTCCTCAGCATGGTGCCGCCCAACATCATCCAGGCGGCGGCCGACGGACAGATGCTCGGGCTGATTTTCTTCAGCATCGTGTTCGGCTATTTCATGACGCGCGTCGGCCACGAGAAGGGCGACGCGATGTATCGCTTCTGGGACGCGCTGTTCGCCGTCATGATGAAGATCACCCACTGGGTGATGGCCTTCGCCCCGATCGGCGTCTTCGGGCTGGTGGCGCGCACCGTGGCCCGCACCGGCTTCGACGCCGCGCAGCCGCTGATCGTGTTCAGCCTGACGGTGCTGGCCGCGCTGCTGCTGCACGCGATACTGACCATCCCGCTGCTCATCAAGCTGGTGGCGCGCGCCAGCCCGGTGGCGCTGTATCGCGCGGCGGCGCCGGCGCTGTTGACGGCCTTCTCGACGGCGTCCTCGGCCGCCACGCTGCCCATCACCATGGACTCGATGGAGCGCCGCGCGGGGGTCTCCAACCGTACCTCGAGCTTCGTGCTGCCGCTGGGCGCCACCGTCAACATGAACGGCACCGCCCTTTACGAGTGTGTCGCGGCGATGTTCATCGCGCAGGCCTACGGGCTGGAACTGTCCTTCGGCATCCAGTTCATCATCGTCGTCACGGCGCTGGTGACCTCGGTGGGCGTGGCCGGCATTCCCTCCGCCTCGCTGGTCGCGATCGCGATCATCCTCGCCGCGGTCGGCCTGCCGGTGGAAGCGATCGGCGTGCTGTTCGTTTTCGACCGCATCCTCGACATGGCGCGCACTGCCATCAACATCCTTGGCGACTGCGCCTGCGCCGTGATCATCGCGGTGCTCGACGGCGAAGAGGGCGTGCTGCAGGGCTGAATTGGGGACATTCCCCTGTTCAGATCGCCAACGCCCGGGGGTCGGGCGCCGGCGGCGCGGCAAGCCCTGCGGGGCGGCTCCAGAACAGGTGGCGCCGGCCGCGCCCGGCCAGCAGTTCGTCGCGGGTGACTTCGCGCGGCCCGGCCGCATCGAGCACCGTCGGGATGAAGCCCGCGGCCACCAGCAGGTCGAGCAACGCCACCGGTTCGATGCCGGCCTGCGCCAGCCGCTCGGGCGCGTACTCGGCGAGCACTGCGCGACAGCGCACCAGCGTGCGCTCGGCGCCGCGCAACGCGAAGTACTCGAAGCCCTCGATGCCGATCTTGATCAAGCCGACCGGGCGCCGCTCGAGTTCGTGCTCGCGACAATAGTCGTCCAGGCTCACCATCGAGACCGACACCTTCTCCGCTGCACCGACCGGCAGCAATCCGCCGTTGGTCCGCCGATGGCCGTAGCGGAGCAGCTCCGCAGCCCCGGTGGACTCCCCGACGGCGTCGGCCGCCACCACCACGGCGTCGGCGCGGTTGCGGCTGAGGTTCTCCTGCAGCATGCCGCGCGCCCAGGGATCCGGCTCGAAGGCATGGATCGAGACGCCGCGCGGCGCGAGCCGCGCCAGCAGCAGCGCATACCAGCCGATGTTGGCGCCGATGTCGAACACCACGTCGTCCGGTGCGAGTTCGAGGCGCGTGGCGAGAAAGTCGATGACCGCCGGCGCGTGCATGGCATCCTCGTACAGGTGCCGGCCGACGGCGTCGCCCGCCGGCACCCGCAATTCGAGGTCGAACTCCGGCACCTGGGCCAGCAGGGTGCGGCGGCCCAGCACGAAACGCTGCACGAAGAAGGCGGCGGAGCGCAGCATCCGGGCGTCGTCAGTCTTCCGGCAGCGACATGCCGACGTGACTGTAGCCGCCGTCCACGTACAGGATCTCGCCGGTGATGCCGGCGGCCAGGTCGGAGCACAGGAAGGCGGCCGCGTTGCCGACGTCCTCGATGGTGACGTTGCGCTGCAGGGGTGCGATGCGCGCCACCTGCGCGAGCATCTTGCGGAAGCCGCCGATGCCGGCGGCCGCCAGCGTCTTGATCGGCCCGGCCGAGATGCCGTTGACTCGCAGGCCCTCGGCGCCGAGATCCGCGGCCAGGAAGCGCACGGTGGCCTCCAGGCTGGCCTTGGCCGGGCCCATGACGTTGTAGTTGGGCACCGCGCGCACCGCGCCGAGATAGCTCAGCGTCAGCAGCGAGCCGCCGCGGCCGCGCATCAGCGGCAGGCCCGCC
>DAOMOU010000097.1:0-7594 GCA_035444525.1 Gammaproteobacteria bacterium
CCGCAGGACCGTCGGGCTCGACCTGCGCAAGCCCGCCGGCGTCGCGGCGCTGCTGCAACTGGTCGACGGTGCCGACGCACTGTTCGAGGCCTTTCGCCCCGGCGTCGCCGAGCGGCTGGGCTTCGGCCCGGAGGCATGCCTGGCGCGCAACCCGAAGCTCGTCTACGGCCGCATGACGGGCTGGGGCCAGCAGGGCCCACTGGCCCCAGCCGCCGGGCACGATCTCAACTACATCGCCCTGTCCGGCGCGCTCCACAGCATCGGCGTGCAGGGCGGCAAGCCGGTGCCGCCGCTGAACCTGGTCGGCGACTTCGGCGGCGGTGGCCTGCTGCTGGCCTTCGGCATGGTGTGCGCGCTGCTGGAGCGGCAACGCTCCGGCGCCGGCCAGGTCGTCGACGCCGCGATGCTCGACGGCGCCGCCTCGATGATGGCGATGTTCTGCGGCTTTCACGCCATGGGCCTGTTCGACGAGCGTCCCGGGGCGAACCTGCTGGGCGGCGCGGCCCACTTCTACGACACCTACGAGACCGCCGACGGCCGGTTCGTGGCCGTGGCGCCGATCGAGCCCGAGTTCTACGGCGAGTTCATCGACAAGCTGGGCCTCGATCGCGAGCGTTTTGTGCCGCACGGCTTCCGGCCGGGCAGAACAGACACCACGCGCTGGGCCGAGCTGAAGGCCGAGCTGGCCGCGGTATTCCGCACCCGCAGCCGCGACGAATGGTGCGCGCTGCTGGAGGGCAGCGATGCCTGTTTCGCGCCGGTGCTCGGGCTTTCCGAGGCGCCGGCGCACCCCCACAATGCGGCGCGCGGCACGTTCATCGAAGTCGGTGGCGTGGCGCAGGGCGCGCCGGCGCCGCGCTTCAGCCGCAGTGCGCCGGCCATGCCGGAGGCCCCGCATCGGCCCGGCGCGGACACGCGGGCCGTGCTCGGCGAGGCGGGCTATGATCCAACTGCGCTGGCCGGGCTCGAGGCCGCCGGCGTCATTCCAGAGGAGCAGGACTGAGCCATGAGCGAGCAACGCGTTACCATCGAACGGCGGGACCACGTGGCGGTCGTCACCCTGGCGCGGCCGGACAAGCGCAATGCCCTCGACCCGGCGATGTTCGATGCGCTGGACGGCGCGGCGCGCGAACTGTCGGCCGATCACGAGTTGCGGGCCGTGGTGCTGGCGGGCGCCGGCAAGAGTTTCTGCGCCGGCATCGACCTGGCGGCCTTCGCCGCCGGCGAGGCGGTGATCCGCAAGCTGCTGGCGCGGCGCGACGGCGAGGCCGCGAACCTTGCCCAACGGGTGGGCTGGGGCTGGCGCGAATGCCCCGTGCCGGTGATCGCCGCCCTGCACGGCGAGGTGTTCGGCGGCGGTCTGCAGGTCGCGCTCGGCGCGGACCTCAGGATTGCGCGTCCGGATGCGCGGTTGTCGGTCATGGAAGTGCGCTGGGGCCTGATCCCCGACATGTCCGGCAGCCAGACGCTGCGCGGGCTGGTACGCCGCGACGTGGCGCTGGAGCTGGCCTGGACCGGGCGCGTCGTGCCCGGCGAGGAAGCGCTCGCGCTGGGCCTGGTGACGCGCCTGGCCGACGACCCGCTGGCCGAGGCGCTGGCGCTTGCGGACACGATCGCCGGCCACTCGCCGGACGCGGTGCGGGGCGTGAAGCAGCTGTTCAACCGTGCCTGGGACTGCGATTCGCGCACCGCGCTGGCGCTGGAAGCCGAGTTGCAGATGAAGATCCTCGGCCAGGCCAACCAGATGGAAGCGGTGCGCGCCGGGCTGTCTGGCAGCAGGCCGAATTTCGGCCCGGCGAGGGAGTGACCATGAGCGAGACCGGGGTGCGGCCGGCCGCGCGCAGCGCCGGGGGCACGGGCAAACGAATCTCGCTGGTGCTCGGCAGCGGCGGTGCCCGCGGCCTGGCGCACATCGGCGTCATCCAGCATCTCGAGTCGCTGGGTCACGAGATTGTCTACATTTCCGGCTGCTCGATGGGGGCGCTGGTGGGCGGGATTTACGCGGCCGGCCAGCTCGACTCCTATGCCGAGTGGGCGAAGAAGCTCGAGAAGCGCGACATGTTCAGCCTGCTGGACCTGGCGTTCGGCTGGACCGGGTTGTTCAAGGGCGACCGCCTGATGGGAGTCCTCAAGGAGCTGGTCGGCGACCACGTCATCGAGGACCTGCCGATCGGCTTCACCGCGGTGGCGACCGACCTGACCGAGCAGCGCGAGATCTGGCTGAACAAGGGGCCGTTGTTCGACGCCATCCGCGCGTCCATCGCGATCCCCACCGTGTTCACGCCCCACGTGTACCTCGGCCGTGTGCTCGTGGACGGCGGCTTGTTGAACCCGATCCCGATCGCGCCGGCACTGAACCAGAACGCCGACATGATCGTCGCGGTGAACCTGAACGCCCATTCCCGCAGATCACGCCGCCGCGCCAGCGAACTGGCGGGGCGCCCGACGGGGGAGGCGGCGGCGGGACAGGAAGAAGCGGCAGGGGAGGGCGGCGACCCCAGGGTGCCCGGCCTCATCGACGTGGTGACCGCTTCGCTGGACCTGATGCAGAATTCCATCGCGCGCATGAAGCTGGCGTCGAATACGCCGGACCTCGTCATCGACGTGCCGCGCGACGCCTGCCTGTTCTACGAGTTCTACCGCGCCGAGGAAATGATCGAGCTGGGCCGGGAATGCGCCCGGGGGGCGCTGGCCCCCCGGAACGCCTAGCCGGCGGCGCAGCCCGACGACATCAGTTGGCGGGCGGCGCCATGTAGGGCCAGGCGCCGCGCAGCACCGACTGGCCGCCGTCCTGGTAGCTGCGGAATTCCTGCACCGTCATGCAACTGGTGCGGCGGAAGTTGGTGCCCACCGTCTGCTCCCGGCGGCAGATGACCTGGTACTTGGGATCCCCGATGAACACCGCCTGCAGTTCCTCGTGCAGGTTGAACACCTTGATCTGCTGCTCGTGGCTCAGCTGGTCGATGTTGTCGACTCCCGCCAGGCTGGCACGGAGCTCGCTCTCGACGCGACGATATTCCCGGAGTTCGCGCGAGTTGAACACGCGCGGCTTCTCGTCCTCGACGGACTGCGTCAGCTCGTCGAGGAACGCCAGGTACTCGGGCACGGCGACGCGCTTGGGTGCAGGCGCGACCGGCTTCGGCGCCAGGTCGTCATCGACGGAGGTCGTGCGGGAACTCTGCCCGGAGGCGCAGGCCGCGCAGGCGAGCGCGGCGACGATGATCACAAGGTAACGAATCTGCATGAGGCCTGAATCCAATTAAAGCGAAGGAAGTCGCGAAGTATATCAATTATTTGTACGGCCGGGTCGCCTGTCCCGGGCGCCGCATCAGCCGTGGCGGAGACCTGCCGCGGATGGTGCCTTGATCAGCCTTTGGCCTGGTTGGCCACCGCCTCCGCGGCCCGCCTGGCAGCCTCGGGATCGCCGAGGTAGCGGCCGCCCCTCGAGCGCAGCCGGTCGTCGAGCTCGTAGACCAGCGGGATGCCGGTGGGAATGTTGACCTTGAGGATCTGCTCCTCGCTGAGCCCGTCGAGCATCTTGACCAGCGCACGCAGGCTGTTGCCGTGCGCCGCGATCATTACCTGGCGGCCGGCGAGGATTTGTGGCGCGATGTGCGCTTCCCAGTACGGCTGGACCCTGGCGAGGGTGTCCTTGAGCGACTCCGCTGCCGGCAGCCGCGCCGGGTCGATGCCGGCGTAACGCGGCTCGAAGCGGGGGTGGCGCTCGTCGTCGGCGGCCAGCGGCGGCGGCGGGACGTCGTAGCTCCGCCGCCAGACCAGCACCTGTTCTTCGCCGTGACGACGCACCGTCTCGGCCTTGTCGAGCCCCTGCAACGCGCCGTAGTGACGCTCGTTGAGTTCCCAGGCGCGGGTCACCGGGACCCACATGCGGTCCATCCCGTCCATCACGATCCACAGGGTGCGAATGGCGCGCTTCAGGACCGAGGTAAAGGCCAGGTCGAAGTCCAGCCCTTCGGCCTGCAGCAGCCGTGCCGCTTCGGCGGCCTCGGCACGGCCCTGCTCGGTGAGATCGACGTCGACCCACCCCGTGAACAGGTTCTTGAGATTCCATTCACTCTGCCCGTGGCGCAGCAGGATCAGCTTGTGTCCCATCGCTCGTACTCCCTTGTGTCCGTGTGCCGGCGCGTCCTAGCGCGCGGTGGCGCTGACCAGGTAGTTGCCCCGCTTTTCATCGTACTCCAGCCGTATCAGGCCGCGGGACTCGGCGTCCTTGAGCAGGTCGGAGAAGCTGTTATAGCCGTAATAGCTCTCGCTGAACCCGGGATGTACGCGGCGGATGGTCTGCTTGACCATCGAGCCCCACAGCTGGTCGTAATCGGTGTCGAGTGACTCGACGATCTCCACCAGCTTGTCCATCGCTTCGACTTTCTTGTCTTTCGGCTCGCTCTTGCCGCGCGTGCGCCTGGGTTTGGCCGCCACCCGCGCGAGATCGTCGTAGTAAATGAACTCGTCACAGCCATGGATCAGCAGATCGGAGGTGGAACTCTTCACGCCGCAGCCGATGACCCGCTTGTTGTTCTCCTTCAGCTTGGAGACCAGCGGCGAGAAATCACTGTCGCCGGACAGCAAGGCGAAGATGTCGATGTGCTGCTTGGCGTAGCAGAGGTCGAGCGCGTCCACCACCATGTGGATGTCGGCGCTGTTCTTGCCGCTGTGGCGGCTCTGCGGGATGTCGATCATCTCGATGCCGTTGGAGTGGAACTCGCGGGTGTAGTCGCGATAGCCGCTCCAGTCGCAGTAGGCGCGCTTGAACACCAGCCGGCCTTTTTCGAGCAGGCGCTTGATGACCAGTTCGACCTTGAACTTGTTATCTCCCTTCATGTCCCGCACGCCAAGCGCCAGGTTCTCGAAATCGATGAAAACTGCGATCAGAGGTTCAGTGGCCATGAGAAACTTCCTTGCGTGATGTGGCCCGCGTTCATTCCTGCACGAGCCGGCGTATTTCCTGGAGCGCGACGGAGAGCGTGGCGAAGTCTGCCTGGCCGGCGTCGCGCATTTCCTCCAGGGTCTGGCTGAAGTGTCCGGCCTGGTCGGCGCGTTCGGTGAGCCATCGCTCGACTATAGCCCGGGCATCATGCTCGGCCGGCGCCGCACTCAGCATGTTCGCGCACAGTGCCCGGTGCAGGCCGTAGAGATTGTCCCGCAGGCTGCCGCGGGCCTTGGCCTGCCACATTCCCTCCACGCGCAGGCCGTCGATCTGGTCGGCGATCCAGTCCAGCTGCAGCGCATCGCCCACCCGGAAATAGATCTCGGCCGCGTGGCGTACGCGCACCGCGCAGTTCTCGGCCAGCGCGATGATGTCGAGCGCCGCGTGCATCGGCGCGAGCGCCGCGACTTTGCGCGCCAGCGGCGCCGGCAGGCCGGTGTCGGCATAGAGCTGGGCGGCCCCCTCGTAGCGCTCCAGCCGGCTGCCCAGCAGCACTTCGGGCAGGCACTGAATGAGCTCCATTGCGCCGGGATTGAGCCTTCGCACCGCCGCCGCGATGTCGGGCAGGTCTTCGCGGCGGTCGAGCAGCCAGCGGGTCGCCTGCTTGAGCAGGGCCTGGGACGCGCGCAGCATCGAGTGCTGGACCGAAGCGCTGACCTTGTTGTCCAGCGCCTCGATGGCCTCCCAGATGGCACGAATCTCGAAAGCCTCGCGCGCGATGCTGAAGGCACGGGCCACCGAGGCGATGTCGGAGCCGGTTTCGTCCTGCATGCGGAAGGCGAACACGGAGCCCATGCGATTGACCAGGCTGTTGGTGGTCATGGTGGCGATGATCTCCCTCGCCAGCGGGTGCTCGCGCAGGTAATCCGTGTAGCGACGCCGCAGCGGCGTGGGGAAATAACGCTCCAGTTCCTTCGCCAGGTACGGATCCTCGGGAACGTTGGAACGCACCATTTCCCCGTACAGCGCCATCTTGGCGTAGCTCATCACCACCGCCAGCTCCGGGCGTGTCAGGCCCTTGCCGGCCTTGCGGCGCAGCTCGATCTCCTCGTCGTCGGGCAGGTACTCGAGCGTGCGGTTGAGGGCGACCCGTTTTTCCAGCTGCCGGATGAACCAGGCGTGTTCATTGATCCGCTCGGCCGCCGTCGACTCCGCGATGCTGATGGCCTGGGTCTGCAGGTAGTTGTTGCGCAACACCAGTTCGGCAACCTCGTCGGTCATCGCCACCAGCAGTTTTTCGCGGCGCGCCACCGTCAGCGCCCGGTGCCGGTTGGCGACACTGATGAGAATCTTGATGTTGACCTCGTGATCCGAACAGTCCACGCCGGCTGAGTTGTCGACGAAGTCGGTGTTGATGCGGCCGCCGCGCAGCGCGAACTCGATCCGGCCACGTTGCGTGAATCCCAGGTTGCCGCCCTCGCCGACCACGCGGCAGCGCAGGTCGCAACCGTTGACGCGCACGGCGTCGTTGGCGCGGTCACCCACTTCGGGATGCGTTTCGGTACTTGCCTTGACGTAGGTGCCGATGCCGCCGTTCCAGAGCAGGTCCACGCGCATGCGCAGGATGCTGCGGATGAGCTCGTCCGGCGTGACGCCTTCCTGGTCGAGGTCCAGCATCTCGCGCGCCTGCGGCGACAGCTGGATGAGCTTGTCGCTGCGCGACCATACGCCGCCGCCGGTGGAAATAAGGCTGCGGTCGTAGTCGTCCCAGGTGGAGCGGGGCAGTTCGAACAGCCGCCGGCGCTCGGCGAAGCCGGTGTCCGGGTCGGGGTCCGGGTCGAGGAAAATGTGCTGGTGGTTGAAGGCGGCGCGCAGGCGCATGCAGGACGAGAGCAGCATGCCGTTGCCGAACACGTCGCCGCTCATGTCGCCGATGCCGGCGGCCGTGAAGGCGTCGCTTTGCGTATCGACGCCGATCTCGCGGAAGTGGCGCTTGACGGCTTCCCAGCCGCCACGCGCGGTGATGCCCATCTTCTTGTGGTCGTAGCCCATCGAGCCGCCCGAGGCGAAGGCGTCGTCGAGCCAGTAGCCGTGCTCCGCGGCGACCGAATTCGCGATGTCGGAGAAAGTGGCCGTGCCCTTGTCGGCCGCCACGACGAGATAGCTGTCGTCGCCGTCGTGGCGCACCACGTCATGCGGCGGCACCACCACGCCGTCCACCAGGTTGTCGGTCAGGTCGAGCAATCCGTTGATGAAGGTCTTGTAGCAGTCCACCACCTCCTTCATCAGCGCCGTTCGGTCGCCGCTCGGCAGCCGCTTCGGCACGAAGCCCCCCTTGGCGCCGACCGGCACGATGAGGACGTTCTTCACGGCCTGGGCCTTCATCAGGCCGAGCACCTCGGTACGGAAGTCCTCGCGCCGGTCGGACCAGCGCAGCCCGCCACGGGCGACCAGGCCGCCGCGCAGGTGGACGCCCTCGACGCGCGGCGAATAAACGAAGATCTCGAACATCGGCCGCGGCAGCGGCAGGTCGGGAATCTTGTGCGGGTCCAGCTTCAGCGAAAGATAGCGCTTGGGACGGCCGTGCTCGTCGCGCTGGAAGTAATTGCTTCGCAGGGTCGCCAGGATGAGCGCACGAAAGGCGTTCAACATGCGGTCCGCATCGAGGCTGGCCACCTGGTCGAGGGCGTGGCTGACGGCCTGGTT
>DAOMOU010000098.1:0-7496 GCA_035444525.1 Gammaproteobacteria bacterium
GCCGACCGAGGCCGAGGCGCGCGAGATTTCCTCCATGGCCACGACGTGCGCCAGGTAGCCGAGGCCCGCGCCGCCGTACTCCTCGCCGACGGTGATCCCGAGCAGCCCCATTTCGCCCAGTTCGGGCCAGAGCTCCTGCGGAAACTCATTGCGGGCGTCGATGTCGGCCGCCCGCGGCGCGATGCGCTCGGCGGCAAAACGGCGCACGGCGTCGCGCAGCAGGTCGAGGTCCTCGCCCAGCCCGGTGTTGAACACGCTCATAGGCTCATTCGTCGCCCGCGGTGGCGTGGGTGCGGCGGCCGGACAGGCGGTCCTTGAAGCGCTTGGAGTAGGGCACCTTGACCTTGGTGATCATGGCGATGCGTTCCTCGGCGAGCCGGTCGGCGGCCTGCCAGGTGGGGATGCCGTCGCGCTCGGCGAGCTGGAAGATGCGCCCCATGATGTCGCGGATGCTGGACACGGTCCGGTAGGCGCGGTCGCGGTCGTAACCTTGCAGCTCGATGGCGACGTTCATCAGGCCGCCTGCATTGATGGCGTAGTCCGGCGCGTAGAGGATGCCGCGCTCCTCGAGGGCCGTGCCGTGCGCATTGGTCTCGAGCTGGTTGTTGGCGCTGCCCGCGACGATGTCGAACTTCAGTTTCGGCAGGCTCGTTTCGTTGATCACGCCGCCGAGCGCGCAGGGTGAGAACACGTTGGCATCGACGTCGTAGATCTGCTCCAGCGGCACGGCCTCGGCGCCGAACTCGTCGACCACGTGCTGCACGCGATCGGCATTGATGTCGCAGGCGAACACCTTGGCGCCGGCCTCGGACAGGAACTTGGTGAGGTAGTAGCCGACGCTGCCGACACCCTGCACCGCGAAGCTGACCTTGCCGGGGTCGTCGTGGCCGTACTTTTTCAACAGGCAGGCCTTGATGCCCTGCAGGGTGCCGAAGGCGGTGAAGGGCGAGGGGTCGCCGCTGCCGCCGTGCACGCGATGGACGCCCACCACGCGGTCGGTCTCCTGGTAGATGTAGTCCATGTCGTCGACGGTCGTGCCGACGTCCTCGGCCGTGATGTAGCGGCCGCCGAGCGAGCCGATGAAGCGGCCGAAGGCGCGGAACAGGCCCTCGCTCTTGTCCTTCGCCGGGTCGCCGATCAGCACCGCCTTGCCGCCGCCGAGGTTCAGGCCGGACACCGCCGCCTTGTAGGTCATGCCGCGCGACAGGCGCAGCACGTCCTTGACCGCCTCGTCGTCGCTGGCGTACGGCCACATGCGCAGGCCGCCGAGCGCCGGGCCGAGGGCCGTGTTGTGGATCGCGACAATGGCCTTCAGGCCACTGTCCTTGTGCTGGAAAAACACGACCTGCTCGTGGCCCATGCCGTCGAGCTGCTGGAACAGATTCATCAAGGGAGACCCTCCTGGTTTGCGGTCTGGATCGCTGTGTCCGCCCGTTGCATCGTTATTCTGGTGCGCGCCTCCCCGCGGGACCCGGACGGGGTCGCGCGCGGCAATTCTGCGGTGTCGCTGGTCCCGCCGCGGCTCTGACCCGGGAGGCGATTCCCTCGCATCGGGCGCGGCGGCGAAATCGGGCCCGCGAATTATAGCGGGCGGGCCCTCGCAGTGCATGCCCGCGGGTGGTGCGGCAATGCAGCATCCGCCGCGCCGGGCGGCGAGTCGCGGGCTTGTCGCTATAATCCGCGGATATTCGCCGCCGACGGCGCCAACCGGATACCGAACCACGCCATGAGCACCGCTGCACGGGATCTCGACGTCCTGCCCGGCCCGCAGGCCAGGCCGCTGCGATTCATCACGGCCGCCTCGTTGTTCGACGGCCACGACGCGGCGATCAACATCATCCGGCGCATCCTGCAGTCGCACGGCGCCGAGGTCGTGCATCTCGGCCACAATCGCAGCGTGGCCGACATCGTGCGGGCAGCCTTGCAGGAGGACGCCGACGGCATCGCCGTCTCGTCCTACCAGGGCGGCCACAACGAGTATTTCCGCTACATGGTCGACATGCTGCGGGAGCACGGCGCGGAGCACATCCGCGTGGTCGTCGGCGGCGGCGGGACGATCTCTCCCGCCGAGCGCCGGGCGCTCGAAAAATACGGGGTGGAACGGGTCTACGGTCCCGAGGAAGGGCTGCGGCTCGGGCTCGAGGGGATGATCGAGGACGTGTTCGAGCGGGTGCGCGCCGCGCGGCGGCCGCAACTGCCGCCCGGCGCCGACGGTCCCGGCGACTTCCTGCGCATCGGCCGGGCGCTGAGCCTGATCGAGCAGGCGGCGGAGCAGCCCGGCGGACCGCAGGCCGCGCGCGGGCGGCGGCGCCAGGGCAAGTCCAAAGTACCGGTGGTCGGCATCACCGGCACCGGCGGCGCCGGCAAGTCCAGCCTGACCGACGAGATCCTGAATCGCTTCCTGCGCAGCTTCCCCGCGCTGCGCATCGCGGTGCTGGCCGTCGACCCGACGCGGCGGCGTACCGGCGGCGCGCTGCTCGGCGACCGCATTCGCATGAATTCGCTGGCCGACGAGCGGGTCTACATGCGTTCGGTCGCCACCCGGCGCCAGCACCTCGCGACCAGCGCGGCGCTGGCCGACGCCATCGAGTTCCTGCAATCCGTCGGCTTCGGCCTGGTCATCGTGGAGACGGCGGGCATCGGCCAGAGCGACACCGAAATCGTCGACCTGGTCGACCTGCCGGTGTACGTCATGACCAGCGAGTACGGCGCCGCGAGCCAGCTCGAGAAGATCGACATGCTGGACTTTGCCGAGATCGTGGTGCTCAACAAGTTCGAGAAGCGCGGCGCCGAGGATGCGCTGCGCGACGTCCGCAAGCAGTGGAAACGCAATCGGAAGGCGTTCAAGGCGACCGACGACGAGATTCCCGTCTACCCGACCATCGCCAGCCAGTTCAACGACCCGGGCGTGAACCGGCTGTTCGAGGCCCTGTGCGCCAGGATCGCGGTGCGCTGCGGGCTGGACCCGGCCGACTGGACGCCGCCGTCCCTGCCGGCCTCGACCGACCACGGCGCCCTCATTCCGCCGCGCCGGGTGCGTTACCTGGCGGAAATCGCCGAGGACGGCCGGCGCGCCAACGACGGGGCGGAGCAGGCCGCGGTGGCCGCCGGCCTGGCCTGGTCCTGCTGGCGGGCGCTGGAAGGGCTTGATCCGCTGCGGCCCGCAGCGCTCGAGGCCTATCCGGAGGAGGCGGTCGCCGGGAACGATGCGCTGGCGCCGCTGCGGCGGCGCTACAACGAGGCCCTGGCCGGCCTCGGCGAGGAGCACGTGGCGCTCCTGAAGGCCTGGCCGGAGCGGCGTGCGGCGGTGGAGGCGGCGCAGTACAGCTACCGGGTGCGCGACCGCGAACTGCGCGGCGAGAACTACACCGAATCGCTGAGCCGCCTGCCGTTGCCGCGGCTTGCGCCGCCCAGGTACCAGGACTGGGGCGAGATCCTGCGGTTCCTGGTCCGGGAGAACCTGCCCGGCGCCTACCCGTATACCGGCGGCGTCTATCCCTATCGCCGCGAGGAAGAGGACCCGATCCGCATGTTCGCGGGCGAGGGCATGCCGGAGCGCACCAATCGGCGCTTCCATTATCTTGCCGCCGGCCATGCGGCCACCCGCCTGTCGACGGCCTTCGATTCCGTGACCCTGTACGGCGAGGACCCGGACGAGCGGCCCGACGTCTACGGGCGCATCGGCAATTCCGGGGTGTCGATTGCGACCCTCGACGACATGAAGCGCCTGTACTCGGGCTTCGATCTGTGCGACCCGGCGACCTCGGTCTCGATGACCATCAACGGCCCGGCGCCGATGATCCTGGCGATGTTCATGAACACGGCCGTCGACCAGCAGGTCGAGAAGCACCTGCGGGCCACCGGCGGCTGGGAGGCTGCGGAGCGCCGCATCGGCGAATTGCTGCAGGGCCGCGAGCGTCCCGTGTACCGCGGCGAGTTGCCGGCCGGACACGACGGCTCGGGACTCGGCCTGCTCGGCGTCTCGGGCGAGCAGCTGGTGGATGCGGAGACCTATGGGCGGATTCGTGCCGAGACCCTGGCGCGGGTCCGCGGCACGGTGCAGGCGGACATCCTCAAGGAGGACCAGGCCCAGAACACCTGCATTTTCTCGACCGAGTTCGCGCTGCGCATGATGGGGGACGTACAGCAATACTTCATCGAGCACGGCGTGCGCAATTTCTATTCCGTGTCGATCAGCGGCTACCACATCGCCGAGGCCGGGGCGAACCCGGTCAGCCAGCTGGCGTTCACGCTGGCGAACGGCTTCACCATCGTCGAGTACTACCTGGCCCGCGGCATGAAGATCGACGATTTTGCGCCGAACCTCTCGTTTTTCTTCTCGAACGGCATGGATCCCGAGTATGCGGTCATCGGCCGGGTGGCGCGCCGCATCTGGGCGCGGGCCATGAAGCGGCTCTACGGCGCCTCGGCCCGCAGCCAGATGCTCAAGTACCACATCCAGACCTCGGGCCGCAGCCTGCACGCCCAGGAGATGCAGTTCAACGACATCCGCACCACGCTGCAGGCCATGTACGCGCTGTTCGACAACTGCAACAGCCTGCACACCAATGCTTTCGACGAGGCCCTCACCACGCCCACCGAGGCCTCGGTGCGCCGTGCGGTCGCCATCCAGCTGATCATCAACCGCGAGCTCGGCCTGAACCGCAACCAGAACCCCTGGCAGGGATCGTTCGCGATCGATTACCTGACCGACCAGGTCGAGGAGGCCGTCTACCAGGAGTTCGAGCGGCTCGCCGAGCGCGGCGGGGTGCTGGGCGCCATGGAGTCCATGTACCAGCGCGGCCGGATCCAGGAAGAAAGTCTTTATTACGAACACAAGAAGCACGACGGCAGCCTGCCGCTGATCGGCGTCAACACCTTCCTCGGGGCGGACGGCGCGGACGAGGCCTCGGTCGAGGAGGGCCAGCTGATTCGCTCCAGCGAGCACGAGAAGCGGGCCCAGGTGGCCTCGACGCAGGCGTTCAACGCGGCCGGCGGAGCGGCGGGCGCGGCGGCGCTGGAGTCGCTGGCGCACGCCGCGGCCAGTGGCGGCAACGTGTTCGGGGCGCTCATGGAGACGGTCAAGCGCTGCTCGCTGGGCCGCATCAGCCGGGCTCTTTACGAGGTCGGCGGCCAGTACCGGCGCAACATGTAGCCGGGCCCCTGCGTGCTTTTCATCCGGGGACGATTCTGCTAGCTTCTCACGCTTCACGCGGCACCGCCCGCGGCTGCACCTCACACCTGCTATTTGCCCAATTGAAGAGGTTCTCATGCATCAAAACAGGAGATGGCGCCCGAGTGCGTACGCCGCCCTGGCGCTGCTGGCGGTTCTGCCGCTCGGCCCGGCAGCCGCGCAGGAACGCACTCTGAACACCACGCTGTCGGAGCAGAAATCCAGCGTCCAGGATGCGGCGCGGTCCCAGGCGAGAATCGCCCAGCTGGCTGACCAGACGACCGAACTGCTCGGCGAGTACCGGGTGGTGATCCAGCGGCTCGACCGGGTGCGGATCTACAACGAGAACCTGCAGAACCTGGTGCGCGACCAGGAGCGCGAGAAGCAGGATATCCAGCGGCAGCTGGTCAGCTTCCAGGAAGTCCAGCAGGACATCGTCCCGCTGATGTTCGAGATGATCGACGACCTGGCGCAGCTGATCGAGCTGGATATGCCGTTCCAGTTGCAGGAACGTCGCGGCCGGGTCGAGATGCTGCGCGACATCATGGACCAGTCCGACGTGACCGTGTCGGAGAAGTACCGGCAGATCATGAACGCCTACCAGATCGAGGCGGACTTCGGTCGCACCACCGAGGCCTACGACGGCCAGCTGGGCGACCGCAAGGTGGACTTCCTGAGGGTCGGCCGGATCCTGCTGGCCTACCAGACGCCGGATCGCGCTGAGACCGGCTTCTGGAACAAGAACACCCGCGAGTGGGAGGTCGCCAACGACTTCCGCAACGACGTCGTCGAAGGGTTGCGGATTGCGCGCCAGCAGGCAGCGCCGAACCTCCTGCGGCTCCCCGTGTCCGCCCCCGAGACGGAGCAGGTGCAATGAGAAAGCTTCTTTTGGTCGCGGTCGCGCTGACGGTCGCATTCGGGGCCGCGCCGGTCCAGGCGGTCGATTCGCTCGACCAGCTCCTGCAGCAGGTCCGCAAGTCGCGCAGCGAGCTCAGCGCCGAGAACAGGGCGCGCGAGCAGCGCTTCCAGCAGAATCGCAACGAGCAGCAGGCGCTGCTGCGCCAGGCGCAGCAGGAGCTGGCGGCCGAGGAACGCCGCAGCGACGAGTTGACCGGGCAGTTCAACGCCAACGAGTTGCAGCTGGCTGAGTTGAACGACACCTTGCGCACGCAGCTCGGCAACTTCGGCGAGCTGTTCGGCGTGGTGCGGCAGGTGTCCGGTGATACGGTCGGCCTGATCCGCAGCTCGCTGGTCACGGCCCAGGATCCGGGCCGGGAGGAGCTCGCGGAACGGCTGGCCAAGGTGCGCGGCGTACCCTCCATGGAGGATCTCAATGCCCTGCGCGCACTGCTCACCGAGGAGATGGTGCGCGGCGGCAAGGTGGCGCGCTTCGACGCTACCATCACCAAGCCGGACGGCACCTCGGCGGACGAGACGCTGGTGCGCATCGGCGTGTTCAACCTGATCTCCGAGAACGGCTTCCTCAATTACCTGCCGGATTCGCAGACCATCCTGGAACTGGCGCGGCAGCCGCAGTCACGCTTCGTCAAGATGTCGAACAACCTGTTCAACGCGGCGCCGAACACCACGGTGGCGGCGGCCGTCGATCCGGGCCGCGGCTCGCTGTTGGCACTGCTCATCCAGGAGCCGAGCCTCGGCGAGCGCATCGACCAGGGCGGCCTGGTGGGCTACGTCATCATTGCCCTCGGCATCATCGGCCTGCTGATCGCGCTGGTCCGCTGGCTCTACCTGGGCACCGTCGGTACCCGGATCCGCGGCCAGCTCAAGTCCGACGAGCCCAAGGAAAACAACCCGCTGGGCCGGATCCTGAAGGTCCACCAGGACAACCAGGAGGCGGACACCGAGACGCTCGAGCTCAAGCTCGACGAGGCGATCCTCAAGGAAGTGCCCAAGCTCGAGACCTGGCAGGGTGCCATCAAGGTGATCGCTGCCGTCGCGCCGCTGCTCGGCCTGCTCGGCACGGTGACCGGCATGATCGTGACCTTCCAGGCGATCACCCTGTTCGGCACCGGCGATCCCAAGCTGATGGCCGGCGGCATCTCGCAGGCGCTGGTCACGACCGTGCTCGGCCTGACGGTGGCCATCCCGCTGGTGCTGCTGCACAGTGTGGTCGCCAGCCGCAGCAAGGCCCTCATCGAGGTGCTGGAAGAACAGAGCGCGGGCATCATCGCCAAGCAGGCGGAAGCCGGCAGATGAACCCGTTCGTAGACGCGTTCGTATCGATCCGCGATTTCTTCGAAGCGGGCGGGAACGTCCTCTACGGCATCCTCTTCGTGACGGTGCTGATGTGGACCTTCATCAT
>DAOMOU010000099.1:0-7387 GCA_035444525.1 Gammaproteobacteria bacterium
GGTCTGTTGCGTTGCAATATAACCCAGCATGAGGATGGAGCCCTACTGTGACGGCCGATCGACGGCCGATTGGCGGCCCATCATTCCCCGATCATTTCCGCGATGACCGCCGATGGGCGCCCTGCCTCAATGGGCAGCTGCCCCCGCCCTCCCGTTGATCGCCTTCATGCGGCCACCTCCAGCGGACTCTTTCGTTCGAGCCCGCTGGCCGGCGTGCCCGTGGGCATGCGGCGTGCCGCCTGCACAAGCGCCGTGACGACCTTGTCACCGTCGAGGCGGTGGTCGACCTCGAGCACGCCGCCGGCCGGTAGCGGGCCGTCGTCGGGCAGGTGCAGCGCGGCACGCACGGCGGCGAGGTCGGTTTCGGCGCTGATCAGGAGCACGGTGCGCGCGAGCGCCCCACTCGCCGCGAGCAGGCCGAGCTCGTAGGCGGTGCCCCGACGCGCTGCGGTGAAGCCGCTGAGATCGAGCACGATCGCGTCGCTCGAGTCGAGCAGCAGTTGCACGGCCTCCTTCCAGGTGTCGTCGAAGCAGAAGAGCTCGTTGACCCGGTAGCGGCCGTCGGGGTCAGGTGCCTCATCGATTGCCGCCATGCGCTTGTGCAGAGCGCGGCTGTCCGCCACGAAGGCGTTCCTCAGCTTGCCGCGAAGGTAGTCGGCGGCCTTCGCCGGGTCGATCGTGCGGCCGGCGACATCGTTGGCGCCGATCAGCACGATCGGACCGATGAAGCGCCAGCGGTACTCGAGCTCGTCGAGCAGCCGTTCGCCGCGCTCGTCCTGCGCGAAGACGCGCAGCACCAGTAGCCGCTTGTTGCTGTCCAGCGGCCGGATGCCATAACGGGTCAGCAGCCAGTAGGCGAGCAGGGCCAGGCCGGTGGCGCCGAGCAGGCGCAGGTTGATGCCGCCCCACAGCGGTTCGCCGCTGGTCAGCGTCTCGACACTGACGACGATGCCGGCGATGGCGATCATCCAGCAAAAGACCTGGAACTGAGCGTCGCTGAACAGCTTCTGCACGTAGGCAAGGCGGATCCAGCTGAGCAGGAAACTGGCCGTCAGCAGGCCGAAGCCGAGCGCCGCGGCAGCCAGCACGAAGCCCATCGCCGGGCCCGGTTCGAACGCCTCGAAGGCGAGCACCGCGAACACCGTGGCCGCGGCGACCACCGCCAGCAGCGCCGCCGCGATCAGGGGCACGACGATGCGCTTGCTGCGGTCGACCAGCGTGTAGTAGCACAGCGTGATCGCCACCAGCGCGATCGTGCAGCCCGCCAGCAGCATCAGGAAGGCCTCGAAGGCATTGCTGCGCACATCGCCTTCCGGCGCCAGCGCGCCGAGGACGATGAAGAAGCCCAGCAGCAGCACCGAGCCGACACGCCAGCGCCGGGCGCGCAGCCAGTGCCATAGCGCTGCGGGCGCCCATTGGCGCACGGCGACGGCGGCGGCGGTGAGCAGCAGCACGCCCGCCAGGGCCCAGACGATGGCTGCGCGCTCCAGATCGGGATCCACGGTGGTGGCGATGATGCTCTGCATGGCCGCTGCCGCGAACGCCGCCGGGCCGACCCAGACCCAGAACAGGCGGGCGAAGTTGGATGCGGAGACGCCGAGCAGCACGACTGGCGCGCTGAAGCTGGCGAACATGAAGAAGGACACCGACATGGACAGGGCGTGGTCTACCGCGTCGTCGAACTGCCAGCCGTAGATCAGCGCCGCGGCGACCGAGTACAGCAGCACGACGCCGACCAGCACCTGCAACACCGCGCGTCGCTGGCGTTCGATGCCGAGCAGCAGGGCGGTGGTGTCCCAGTCGCGGGAGGCATCGTCGCGGCGGCCCTCGTGCGAGGCCTTTTGCATGAAGCCGGTCAGGCGCCGGCGGTAGCGAAGGAGCACCCGAGGCGCGGCGAACTGGGCGAGCACGATGACGACGATGCCGAACCAGGTCAACGCCAGGTTGAACTCACGCTCGAAGCCATCGTCCCCAATCTCGGCGCCCGTGTCCGAGGCTTGGCCGGCGTCCGCGGCGGCGCTGTCGGCGGGGGACGGCACATCCGCGCCGGCCACGGCTGCGGCGGAATCCGCGAGCTCGCCGACCGTATCGATCGCTTGCGCCGCGGCGTCGCAGAGCCCCACCAGGCACAGCAGCGCGTCCATGGTCAGTCTTCCTTGATTGCGAGCCGAACTGCTCGCAATCGGTGATCCATTGAAGGTTGTCTGCATGCGCACGGCAGCAACGGGGCCGTGTGCGCTGCGGCACCTAGTGCGTCGCCGGCACGGAGGACCTCGGCGCGACTACTGATTCACACCGTAGTCGGCCATCGCGCCGGTGTCCAACCGCGAATGCTTGAACCTGATCGATGCTCTGCTGGGCGGTGCGACGCTCAATGGTCAACGTCACCGCGCGTCGGCGTGCTTCGGTTCGACGGGGACGCCACGACACACGCGAAAGCCGACGTGGGTGCCGCGGTAGTCGAGCATGCCCATTTGGCGACTGGCCGCACGACATTCGTCCGGATCCTCCGCCAGCCACGAACAGCCGCGCAACACTCGCCACGCTCCTTGCCCCGCTAATCCAACCATCTCCGGCAACCTGTACTCGTTCAGACACCATTCCAAGACGTTGCCCTCTAGGTCCATGACCTTCCTGCCTGCAGGGCCACCAAGTGGGTAGAGCCCGACTGCGACCGTTCTCCCCAGTCCCGCCTGGTCTGAATTCGTCCGGGCAGCGTTCCAGTCTTCACCCCACGGGTATGGCAGTCTTGCCGCGCACGACTGCGCAACCCATTGCCATTCCCATTCTGTTGGCAGTCGCACTTGCTCGCCCTGTTCAAGCGCGAATCGGGCGCTCAGCCAACGGCAAAACGCCATCGCGTCGTACCAGGAGACATTGATCGCCGGATGGTTCGCGAACGCCCAGAGAGGGTCGCCCGGCTGCTCTTCCAGCTTCAGACCGTCCCACCAGCGCGCATCCTGGTATCCATCAGCCGCATCGATGAAGGCCCGGTACTGCGCCCAGGTGACCGCATAACGCGCAATCCAGAACGGCGTCACTGTGAAAGTTCGGGGCGGCTTGGTTTCCAGGGTGACCTCACCGCTCTCAGCGATGCGCTCCCAGACGATGTCCGGGAGCCCGGCGTCGTCCAGCCCCAGCGCAGGACATCGCTTGCCCGCCGGCGTAAGGATTGCGGAGCGCACCGCTCGGCTTCCACCGCCTTGTACCAGTCGCGCGCCGCCAGCGCCGCCTGGCGGCGCAGATCGAGCTTCACGGCGAAATGCTGCAGCCAGTCCTTCAGCCGTGGCCAGTGGGTGAACACGGCCTCGTGCGCTATCGCGACATGGGCCTCGTCGGGGTCGGTCAGCAGGCCCTGCGTACGCATCGCATCGATGAGGGGGGCGACTTCCGCATCGGCCCGCAGCGCCACCACCTCGGCAGTGCGGCGAATCGCGACCCCCTCCACCACGCTCGCAAGCTCGGCGACGAGGTGAGCACAGGCCGTCGCACGGGCCGGTTTGGCGTCGATGAGCTTATCCACCGGTGCTGCCGCAGTGGCGATGCTCCGCTCCCGATCGCGCTCCTCGACTTGCCGGTGCCCGAGTTGCCGATCACGCAGACGAACCGACCCTCGGCGAGTCGGGAGACCACGCGCGGGATGTCCTCGTCCCGGCCGAAGTAGAAACGCTGGCGATCGGGGGTGAAGGCGACGAGGCCAGGGTAAGGGTTCGGGATGTTCGCCGCAGGCAGGGGCGTTGTTTCCAACTCGGCGACCGACTGAGACTCTGCACCCGCCGTCAATGGAGCGAGTCGGCGGAGGTTCCCGGGCTTGGGTGCCGGATACGCCGGCTGCCCGGTCAGCAGGCGGTAGAGGGCGGTAAATCCTTCATGGTCGCGATCGTCGTCGTGAATCTCGAACGTCTCTCCCAATCGGAACCTTCGGTAATCCCGCAGTGCAAAGGCAACATCATCGTCATCGGCCGTCGGCGGCAGCACTGGTACGAAGCGGCGGTTCCGGAACTTGCCGTCGTACAGCGCTTGGGTAATGTGCTGCGACTCCCACCGCACACCACGCCGCTGCGGAAGCGTGTCCTCTGCGTTGTCGTCGAAGCGCCGCCGATACGCCGAGGTGCATACCACGAGCACCCAATCCGCTGCGGCGATCTGCTCGCTCATCCAGGGGCGCCAGCCCTTCTCGGGCCATTCCACGCGCTGGTCGATCGCCGCCTCGATGCCTTCGCGCGTCAACGCGTCGGCAAGCGCTCGCACCCAGTCCGAATGCGCTTCACCTTCCTGGGCATAGCTGATGAATACGCGCGGTGGCTTATCTGGCATCGCGGAACTCCTGGGCCGCCTGTCATCGTGATGATAGTGCAGGCAAGGGCGACGGTGGCACGCCTGCAGCGTCCGTCGCCCTTGCCGCGACGCCCCGGTGAGGACCGTTGACGCGGTTCGGGGCGGGCGGACGCGCCACTGCTATCTATACTGGACTTGAAGCACGGGGGCGCGCCGGCCGTCGAGCGCGGCGGCGCGGCGCGGAGGGGACAGCAATGAAGTGGAAATACCTCCTGGGCGAGTGGGGATTAGCGAAGCTTAAGCTCGAGGGTGGTTTCGTCGACGCGGAATTCGCGCCCCACGAGGCTGACCGCAACGCAGCTTGGGAGCTCTACATCGAGCTCGCGACGCGCATCAGCACCCAGCCGCTGCCGCCCGGCCAGGGCGTGGAGGCAAGCGCGCTGGAGAGCCTGCATTCGCTGTTCGCCAGCGCGCGCGACATCATGAAGCGCTACGGGCGCGACGCGCAGGCCTTCACCCGTATCGGCATCGCGGTGCTGAACCACATCCTGCGACCCTTCCTGACGCGCTGGCACCCGCAGTTCGCCGACACGACGACGCCGGACGAGGCCTCGCTGGCACTGTTCAGGCAGGATCTGGAGGCGGTGCGGCGGGACATGCTGGCGTATGCCTGCGTGCTCGCGGCGATCGCCGACGTCGCGCCGATGGCTGGTGAGGAGGAGTATGAGTAGTCTGATCCCGGAAATGTACGTGCTGTGGCATCCGCGCTGCGAAGCGGGCGAGGCACTGGCGACGCGGATCTACGGCTGGCTGCGGCCGGGCAACGGCCTGGGGCCGCAGGTCTTCTACCGCCGCTGCCGGGCGAGCAGCGCACGTCGTCGGCTAGCCCCCCGGCACCGGCGACCGGCAGTAACCTGCAGGTGGTGATCCTGCTGATCGACGCCTTCATGATCGCCGACCCCGCCTGGCGCCACTGGATCGGCCAGCTCGCCCGCGAGCAGACCGGGGCGAGCCGCGTCTGCCTGCCAGTCGCGCTGGATGCCACCGCCTACAACGGGCCAGTGGCGCTGCACGCGCTCAACTTCCTGCGGCCGACGGGCGTGCCGACCAGCGGCACCGCACAGCCCTGGGCCGACGAGGTGCTCGAGACCGTGAGCCGATCGCTGCTCAAGCAGCTCACCGAGACCCTGTGCGACCTGCTTCTGCGGCCGGACGACGTGCCGGCGGGGCTGGCGGCCGGTCCGGCGCGTGACCTTGCGCGTCCCAAGGTCAAGATCTTCCTGAGCCATGCAAAAAGGGACGGCACTGCTCCGGCGCGCAGCATCCGCGACTACATCTACAGCCAAACCCAGCTCGCCGCGTTTTACGACGAGAACGACATTCCATACGGCTCGAGTTTCAGCCATGTGCTCGAGAGCAATGTGTCGGGCCCGACGCAAAGTGCGGCCCTGATCGCGATACGCAGCGCGGAATATGCGCGCCGCCCCTGGTGCCGGCGCGAGTTCTCGCTCTTTCGGCGGCCGCTGAAGCTGCCCGCCCGCGGGCGAAAGGCTGAACGCTGGCTGCTCAATCCGACCTTGGTGGTGGACGCGCTGGCCGGCGGCACCCACACGCCGGGCATGCCGGAGCTGGGCAACACCGCCTCGATCCGCTGGTCGGAAGGCGTCCCTGCCCAGGAGGAGCAGATTGTCACCACGGTGCTGCGCGACGTGTTGCTCGCCGCCTTCCATCGCACCCTGGGCGAGACCGTTCCCGACGAACGTAACCATGTCGTCCTCAACTGGCTGCCCGACCCGACCTCGCTGCTGCATATCCCGCGCGTCCGGCGAGCAAGGCCTGGGCTTCAGGTGTATTACCCCGGCCGCGGCCTGACCGGGCTGGAGCTCGACACGCTGACCGACTACTTTCCCGAGGTCGAATTCTTCAGCTTCGATCGGATGAGCTCATGAACCTCCTTATGAAGGCCGCACGCTATCGTTCGCGCGACAGCGCCCGTCGCCTGATAGCGCTGTCTCTGTCCTACGAGCGTGCGCCGCTGCTGTCCCGCGGCTTCGGGCTGGAACATCTGCGCGAACTGCTCGTGTTGCTCGCCCGGCCGCTGCTGCGCCAGGGCGCCAGCCTCGCCTATGGCGGGCGATTGCAGGAGCGCAGCGACAACTTCACCTACGACCTGTTGCGGCTGGTCAGTGCTGAACAGGACGAGGCGGCCGAGCGCGAGCAGGCGGGCAATGCCGACGAAGATGGGCTGCCGATCGGCCGGCTCTACAACTACAGCGCGTGGCCGCATTATCTGCGCATCACGCCGGTGATCGAGGCGCGCTGGATCAACAGTTGCCGCATCATCCGCATCGACCAGGCGATGGCGGGCATCGCCTTCGATGCGTTGATCCCGGACGGCGATTTCGACCCCGAGCATGACGTGACGCATGCCCCGCACCGGGTGCCGCTCAACAGCGCGATCTGCCTAAGCGCGATGCGCCGCATGGCGATGGACGGGCTGGCACTGAGCAGCCCGGACGTACCGCGCACGGAATGGGTCCCGCCGGTGTCGGTGCGCATCGTGCTCGGCGGCAGGATGTCAGGCTACAGCGGCTTCCTACCGGGGATTTTCGAGGAGGTGCTGCTGACGCTCGAGCGCGGCATCCCCCTCTACCTGCTGGGCGGCTTCGGCGGTGCTGCAGAGGTGATCGCCAATGCGCTGCTCGCGCCGCCGGGCACGCCGCTGCCCGAGACGCTCCACGCTGACTGGCACCTCGCCCACGCGCCCCACCTCCAAGCGATCAGGAAACTGCAAGGCCCACAGCCGCTGCCCTTCGGCATCCTCGACACCGAGACCGGGCTGGCGCGGCTCAGGGTGGCGATCGAGAACGCCCGGGGCGGCCTTCCTCACGCCCTGCAGACCGGCCTTGACGACATCGAGACCCGGGCGCTGCTGGAAACGCGCGACATGCGCCGCGCGGCAGCGCTGGTGCACAAGGGGCTGATCGAGAACAAGCAGTTCGTTCAGCTGGCTGCCTGAGGACCACGCGCACGACTTTGTGCGATCTCTGGGCTAGGCCCCCCACAGCGCCGCGCCGCCGGCGTCGCGATAGCTGAGGTAGGCGCGCAG
>DAOMOU010000100.1:0-7332 GCA_035444525.1 Gammaproteobacteria bacterium
ATCTCGCCAACAACACCATGGGCTGGCAGTGGACGGCCGGCTCGGGGGCGGACGCGGCGCCCTATTTCCGGATTTTCAACCCGGTGACCCAGGGCGAGAAATTCGACCCGCAGGGCGATTACGTGCGGCGCTGGGTGCCCGAGCTGGCCGAGGTCCCGGCAAGCGGGATTCACCAGCCTTGCGAGCAGCGGACCGATGGCTATCCGGCGCCGCTCGTGGACCTGAAGGAATCACGCGAGGAAGCGCTGGCGGCCCTGCGGGCCATCGCCCCGGAAAAGGGCTGAAGGCCCCCCGCGAGTGAAAAAAGGGCGCCACCCTCGCGGGCGGCGCCCCGCCCTCAGGCCGCTTGTGCGGCCTCCGCATCGGACACCGTGGCCAGCACGCCGGCCGCCGCGGCGATCACCGCGGCGATGCGCGCGGCGCTTTGCACGCCCTCGCGGCCGATGCCGGCGTCGCGCACGACCTTCTCGTGCGCCTGGATGCAGAATTCGCAGCCGTTGATCGCCGAGACGGCGAGCGAATAGAGCTCGAACTCCGCCTTGTCGATGCCCGGGTTGCCGATGACGTTCATCCGCAACCGGGCCGGCAGCTTGCGATACTCCTCGTCGCCCACGAAGTGGGTGAAGCGGTAATAGACGTTGTTCATCGCCATCACTGCGGCAGCCGCCCGGGCCGCGTTGCGGCGGGCCGGGTCGAGCTTGTCGCCCGCCACGGCCTCGACCGCGGCCGCCAGCGTATTGCTCCGGGCCGCCACGGCGCAGGCGAGCGCCGTGCCGAGCGCCTGGCTCTCGGTGAGCCCCGGCGTGCCGGTGCCCCCCAGCACGGTGGAAAGGTTCAGCTTGATGTCACGCGCATACTCGGGCATGAGCGCCTTGACCTGGTCGAGATTCATCATTGCCCCCTTACGCCGCCTTCAGGGTGTCGTCGCCCTTCTTCCAGTTGCAGGGGCAGAGCTCGTCGGTCTGCAGCGCGTCGAGCACGCGCAGCACTTCCTCGGGGCTGCGGCCGACGTTCAGGTCGGTGACGTAGACGAAGCGCACGATGTCGTCCTGGTCGACGATGAACGTGGCGCGCTGGGCGACGCCCTCGGCCTCGTCGAGGATGCCGAGCTCGCTGCTCAGTTCACGCTTGATGTCGGACAGCATCGGGAAGGACAGGTCGCGAAGCTCCTCCTTATCGTTGCGCCACGCGAGGTGCACGAACTCGGAATCCGTGGAGACGCCGAACAGGCGGGCGTCGCGGTCCTTGAATTCACCGTTGAGCTTGCCGAAGGCGGCAATCTCGGTGGGGCACACGAAGGTGAAGTCCTTCGGCCAGAAGAACAGGATCTTCCACTGGCCCTTGAGGTCCGGGCTGTCGCTGGAGAACTCCTTGAACGCGGTGTCGATGTCGTTGCTGACGACGCCCTTGAGTTTCCAGGCGGGGAATTTCTTGCCGATGTTGATCATGTCCGTACTCCTTGCGGCAGGTGCTGGGCAAAATGTTGCTTCGCATCATGCCAACAGGGCCTTGATTTATCCAATGAATTGAACCTATCGTTTCGATAGATGAAGGCTATCAATATCCATCTCAGCCTGAGGGCCCTCGGCTACCTCGTCGCGCTGGCCGAGACCCGCCACTTCGGCAAGGCGGCGGAGCGCTGCTTCGTCAGCCAGCCGACGCTCAGCGCGCAGATCAAGAAAATGGAGGACCAGCTCGGCGTACAGCTGGTCGAGCGCGGCCAGCAGGTGCGGCTGACCGACATCGGGGCGCGCATCGTGGAACGCGCGCGGCGGGTCATCGACGAGGCGCGCGAGATCGAGGAGCTGGCGCGCAACGTCCAGGACCCGCTGGCAGGCGAGTTGCGCATCGGGCTGATTCCGACCGTCGGGCCCTACCTGCTGCCGCACATCGCCGGTCCGCTGCACGAGCGATTCCCGCGGCTCAGGCTGCTGTTGCTGGAGCACCAGACCCATCGCCTGATCGAGCTGCTCAGGAGCGGCGAGCTCGACGTGGCGATCCTGGCCCTGCCGATTCCAATGGAGCGGCTGGTGACGCGGGTGCTCTACACCGAGAGTTTCCAGGTCGCGCTGCCGCAGGGCCACGCGCTGGCCAGGCGCCGGCGCCTGGCTCTCGACGACCTCGAGGGCGAGACGCTGCTGCTGCTGGAGGACGGCCACTGCCTGCGCGACCAGGCCCTGGCGGCGTGCCGGCTGGCGAAGGTGCGCGAAACGCCGGACTTCCGCGCCACCAGCCTCGAGACGCTGCGCCAGATGGTGGCCGCGGGCGTCGGCATCACGCTGTTGCCGAGGCTCGCCGTCGAGCAGCAGGACACGCGTGCCCCGTCCATGGTCGTGCGGCGTTTCCAGGACCCGGAGCCCTCGCGCACCATTGCCGCCGCCTGGCGCCCGGGCAGCGCCCGCGAGGAGACCATCACTCACCTCTGTGACGCAATCGAGAAACTCATGGGCTAGAAAACTGGGGAGAAACCGGAGAAACCGGGGTCAGACACCCATTTCTTTTGGAAATGAGTGTCTGACCCCGGTTTCTCCATTTTCAGTAACCCCGCAGCACGTTCGCGGGCGGATGGGTGACGACGGTGCGGGTCGCCAGCACACCGGTGGCGCCGACGACGAACAGCCCGGCCGCGAGGCCCGCCAGCCAGACCATCGGGTCGGGCGTGAAGTCGAGCTGGAACACCCGCTCGGCCAGCAACCAGGCGACGCCGGTGGCGCCCGCCGCGGCCAGCACGCCGGAGATCATGCCCAGCGCCGCGAATTCCACCGCCACACCGGCCAGCACCACGCTGCGGCGCGCACCCAGCGTGCGCAACATCGCGCTCTCGTAGAGGCGCTCCTCGCGCGTCGACTGCACCACCGCCAGCATCACCAGGATGCCCGCGCCGAGTGCGAACAGGAACACGTACTGCACCGCCAGCGAGGCCTGGTCCATCACGGCCCGCACCTGCTCGATGGCTGCCTCGATGTCGATCACCGTGACGCTCGGGTAGCTGCGCACCAGCTCCAGCACGTCGCCGCGCCGCTCGCGGTCCACGTACACGCTGGAAATGTAGGTCAGTGGATAGTCGCGCATCAGTCCCGGCGGCAAGACCATGAAGAAGTTCGGATTAAAGGAATCCCACTGCACTTCGCGCAGGCTGGTTACCTTGACCTCGAGCCGCTCACCGGCGACGTCGAACTCGACCCGGTCGCCCAGGCTCATGCCCAGGTCACGGGCGAAATCGACTTCCACGGAGACTTCGGCCTCGTCGTCGGTCGGCCACCAGCGGCCGGCCACCACGCGGTTGTCGGACGCCGGTTCGCGGGCCCAGCTGAGATTCGCTTCCCGATCCAGGAAGCGCTGCGCACGCGGCGTCGCAAGCTCGATCTCCGCGGCCGGACGACCGTTGATCGCCGTGATCCGTGCGCGGATCAGCGGCGTCAGCTCGCCGCCGCCGAAGCGCTGCGCCAGGAACTCGCGCACGCCGTCCGCCTCGTGCGGCTGGATATTGATCAGGAAACGGTTGGGCGCCTCCGGCGGCAGCGTGGCGCGCCACTGCTCGAGCAGGCCCGAGCGCACCAGGGTCAGGAGCAGCAGCACCATCAGCCCGATACCGAACGCCCCGACCTGGATGATGCTGTCCCGACCCCGGCGGCTGACGTTGGCGAGGCCGTAGCGCCAGGCGGCGCCGCCGCCGCGCAGACGCGAAGCCGCCTGCACCAGCAGCCAGCCGCCGCCGGCCAGCCCCAGCACCACCGCAGCCGTGCCGAGCGCCAGCCAGCCGACCAGTGTGGCGTCGCGCACCTGCCAGGCCAGCAGGGCCAACACGCCGCCGATCGCGGCGCCGTACAGCACCAGCGGCCCGGCGGCCGGTGGCAGCAGGTCCCGCCGCAGCACCCGGCCGGGCGGCGTGCGGCAGAGCTCGATGATCGGCACCAGCGCAAAGCCGGCCAGCACGATGGCGGCCAGCACCACGCCGCCGATCGCGGGCGCGAGGGTCGGCGGCGGCAACTGGTCGCCGACCAGGTCCGCCAGCAGGCGCACCAGCCCCTCCTGCGCGAGCCAGCCCAGGCCGAGGCCGATCATTGCCGCTCCCAGGCCGACGACCAGCAGCTGCGAGAGCATCGCCACCAGCACGAAGCGGCGCGAGGCGCCGACGCACTTCATCAGGGCCACGGTGTCCATGCGGCGGTGCGCGAAGCGGCGCGCCGCCATCGCCACGGCCACGGCCGCGATCAGCGCGCTCACCAGCGAGGCGAGGCCGATGAAGCGGCCGGCGCGCTCGACGGCATTGCCGATCTCCGGCTGCGCATCCTCGATTCCCCGCAGGCGCTCGCCCACGCCGAGCTCGACCCGGTCCCGGTAAGCCGCCAGCGCCGCGGGCGGACCGGCCAGTAACAGCCGGTAGGACACCCTGCTGCCCGGCGCCACCAGGCCGCTCGCGGCGACGTCCGCGTGGTTGACCAGCAATGTGGGTGCAAGCTCCGCGAAGCTGAAGCCCTGGTCCGGCCGGTAATCGAGCAGCCGGGTGACCGTCAGCTCGATCCTGCCGAGCCTCACCACCTGGCCGACGTCGGCGTCGAGACGCGCCAGCAGGCGTGGGTCTGCCCAGGCCTCGCCCGGCGGCGGCACGGCCCGCACGGTCTCCGACTCGGCGTCGATGCGGCTGCTGACCCGCAGGCTGCCGCGTAGCGGGTAGCCCTCTTCGACGCCCTCGATATCGGCCAAGGCGCTCTGCTCACCCGCCAGCACCACGCTGGGGAACGACGCGGTGCGGGCCGTGGCGAGGCCCAGCCCGGCGGCCAGCGTCTCGCGCTCGTCCGGGATGACCCGGTTGGAACGCAGCACGAGGTCCGCCGCCAGCACTTCCGCGCTGCGCGACTGCACGCCCTGGGCGACGCGATCCGTGAAGAACCCGACCGCGGTCATCGCCGCCACGGCCAGCGCCAGCGCCGCCGCCAGCACGCGCACCTCGCCCGACTTCAGCTCCCGGCCGACCTGCGCCAGGCCGAAGGACAGGCCGCTCAAAGGATTCTCCCGCTGTCCATCTCGAGCTGCCGGTCGCAGCGGTCGGCCAGCGTGCGGTCGTGGGTCACCAGCACCAGCGTGGTGCCGCGCTCGGCGTTGAGGCGGAACAACAGGTCAGCCACCTTCGCGCCGGTACGGGAATCCAGGTTGCCGGTGGGCTCGTCGGCAAACAGCACCGAGGGGCTGCCGACGAAGGCACGGGCGATGGCGACGCGCTGCCGCTCGCCACCCGAGAGCTGGCGGGGATAGTGGCCGACGCGCGGGCCGAGCCCGACGTCGTCCAGCGCCGCGCGGGCCTCGCGCCGCGCCTCCCGGCGGCCGGCCAGTTCCAGCGGCAGCATCACGTTCTCCAGCGCGGTGAGCGCCGGCACGAGGTGAAAGGACTGGAACACGAAGCCCACCTGCCGTGCCCGAACCGCCGCGCGCCCGTCCTCGTCGAGGGCCGTGAGCTCCCGCCCGTTCACCCAGACCTGCCCCGCGGTGGGCAGGTCGAGCCCTGCCAGCAGCGACAACAGTGTCGACTTGCCCGCGCCCGACGGTCCCAGGATCGCCACGGACTCGCCGCCGCGGATCTCGAGGTCGGCGCGGTCCAGGATGGTAAGCTCTCCCTCCGGACTGCTAACCTTCTTGGTCAGCCCCGAACACTTGAGAACCGGCTGATTTCCGGCCAATTGCTGCATGTACAGAATCCTTCTGCTTTTCTTGGTCCTGGCCGCGCCGGCCGTTTCGGCCGCGCCGCCCGTGGTGCTCATTGTCGGCGACAGCCTGAGCGCCGGCTATGGTCTGGCGATCCACGAGAACTGGCCCAGCGTGCTCCAGCAGCGCCTCCGGGAGGCCGGCTACCCGCATCGCGTCGTCAACGCCAGCATCAGCGGCGACACGACCAGCGGCGGCCTGGCCCGCCTGCCGCGGGCCCTGGAGCGCAATTCGCCTGCCATCGTCCTCATCGGGCTCGGCGGCAACGACGGGCTGCGCGCCATCCCGATCCCTGAGTTTCGACGCAACCTCGCCAACATGATTCAACTTTCACAGGCAAGGGGCGCAAAGGTCCTGCTGGCGGGCGTGCACATCCCGCCCAATTATGGGCCCGAATACACCAGCGCCTTTCACAATGTCTACCACGAGCTTGCGCAAGAATACGGCACCGGGCTCATCCCCTTCATCCTCGAGGACGTGGCGCTGAACCCGGAACTGATGATGGACGACGGGATTCATCCGACCGCCGCGGCGCAGCCCGTCATCGTGGACAACGTCTGGCCGGCGCTGGAGCCGCTGCTGGGCGCGACGCTTCGTCAGGCAAAACAATGATGACCTGGGAGTCAACGAGGAAACCATGGAAAAGATCTGGCTGAAGGAATACCCGCAAGGCGTGCCCGCCGAGATTGACGTCGACGAGTTCCCCTCGCTGCGGGAATTCCTCGAGCAGTCGTTTGCGAAATATCGCAGCCTGCCGGCGTTCACGAACATGGGCCACTCCATCAGCTTCGGCGAGCTGGACGAGATGTCCCGCTACCTCGGCGGCTGGCTGCAGAAGAACGCCGGGCTGGCTAAGGGCGACCGCGTCGCCGTGATGATGCCGAACATCATCCAGTACGCCGTGGCGGTGGCCGCGATCCTGCGCGCCGGCCTGACCGTGACCAACATCAACCCGCTGTACACGCCGCGCGAGCTCGAGCACCAGCTCAAGGACTCCGGTGCGAAGGCGATCATCATCGTCGAGAATTTCGCCAGGACCCTGGAGAAGGTGCGCCACAACACGGCCATCAAGACGGTCGTGATCACGGCCATCGGCGACATGCTGCCGGTGCCCAAGCGGCAGCTGGTGAATTTCGTGATCCGCAAGGTCAAGAAGATGGTGCCGGAGTACAACATCCCGGATGCCGTCAGCTTCCACAAGGCCCTCAAGGAGGGCAAGTGGCAGACCCTGGACCGGCCGGAACTGGACCACGACGACGTGGCCTTCCTGCAGTACACCGGCGGCACGACCGGCGTGGCCAAGGGCGCGATCCTCACGCACCGGAACATCATCGCCAACCTGCTGCAGGCGCGCGCCTGGCTCAACGCCACCGTGACCGAAGGCCAGTCGATCGTCATCACGCCGCTGCCGCTCTACCACATCTTCTCGCTGACGGCGAACTTCTTCACCTTCACGCTGATGGGGGGCAACAACATCCTCATCACCAACCCGCGCGACATGCCCGGCTTCATCAAGGAGCTGAAGAAGCACAAGTTCACCTTCATCACCGGCGTCAACACGCTTTTCAACGGCCTGCTGAACACCCCCGGCTTCGACGAGGTCGACTTCAGCAGCCTGAAGGCCACGCT
>DAOMOU010000101.1:0-7322 GCA_035444525.1 Gammaproteobacteria bacterium
GCTGTTCATCACCGCCATCCTGGTGTTCATCTACAGCCAGTCGCTGAAGCTCACGATCGTGCCCCTGGTATGCAGCATCTTCGCGGTCATCTGGGAACTCGGCGCCCTGCCGCTGCTGGGCTTCGGCATCGACCCGATGGGACTGCTGGTGCCGTTCCTGGTATTCGCAATCGGCGTGTCGCACGGCGTGCAGATGATCTCGGGCTTCGCCGCCGAGACTTACGACGGGGCGGACCCCGAGACGGCCGCGCGCACGACCTTTCGCCGGCTGCTCGTGCCGGGCGGCATCGCGCTGCTCTCGGACACTATCGGTTTCATCACCATCCTGTTCATCGACATCCGCATCATCCAGGAAATGGCGATCACCGCCTCGCTGGGCGTGGCCTGCATCATCCTCACCAACCTGGTGCTGTTGCCGGTGCTGATCAGCTATGTGCACCCGGGTCCGAAGTACAAGGAGAAGCTGCTCAATCGCGCCGAGCAGATGCGCCCGCTGTGGGAGGGGCTCTCGAAGGTGTCCACCCGCGGCCCCGCGACCGTCATCATCGTCATTGCGGCCGGACTGTTCGTATTCGGCGCGTGGAAGGGTTCGCAGGTGCGGATCGGCGACCTGCTGGCGGGCGTGCCGGAGCTGCGTCCAGATTCCCGCTACAACCTGGACTCCCAGGCCGTCACCGACCACTTCTCGATCGGCGTGGACCTGATCAACGTCATCGTCGAGGTGGGCGAGAACGGCTGCATCAAGTACGAGGTCATGGAGACCATCGACCAGTTCGCCTGGCACATGGAGAACGTGCCCGGAGTGCAGACCGTGGTGGCGCTGCCGCAGGTGGCCAAGATCGTCACCGCCGGCTGGAACGAAGGCTTTCCGGCCTGGCGGGTGCTGTCACGCAACGAGCAGGTGCTGGTGCAGGCGCTGGCCAGGGTCGAGACCAGCACCGGGCTGCTGAACCGCGATTGCAGCGTCATCCCGGTGATGGTGTTCACCGAGGATCACAAGGCCGAGACCATCGAGAGGGTGGTCAACGAGGTCAAGGCGTGGCGCGAGCGGTTCGCCATCGAGGGGACTGAGTTCCGGCTGGCGACCGGCAACGTGGGCGTGATGGCGGCCATGAACGAGGAAGTCGCCGCCTCGCAGTTCCCGATCCTCATCTATGTGTTCGGTGCCGTCATCCTGCTGTGCTGGGCCAGCTTCGGCTCCCTGCGCGCGGTGCTGTGCATCGTCATCCCGCTGGCGCTGGTCTCGCTGCTGGCCTACGCGCTCATGGCTTACCTGAACATCGGCCTGAAGGTGAACACCCTGCCGGTGGCGGCGCTCGGCGTCGGCATCGGCGTGGACTACGGCATTTACATCTACAGCCGCTTCCAGTACTTCCTGCGCCAGGGTCACAGCATCCAGAATGCGTACAACATGACGCTGCGGGTGACCGGCAACGCCGTGGTGTTCACCGGCATCACGCTGGCCATCGGCGTGTTCACCTGGGTGTTCTCGCCGCTGCAGTTCCAGGCGGACATGGGCATCCTGCTGACCTTCATGTTCCTGGTGAACATGTTCGGCGCGATCCTGCTGCTGCCGGCGCTGGCCACCTGGCTGCTGCCGGCCAAGTACCAGCACGAGCGCCCGGAAGAAGCCTGACCCGAATTGGGGACATTCCCCATTTCCTGACGGAAATGGGGAATGTCCCCAATTCGCCTAGGCGTTCAGGTCGGGAATCAGCTCGCTCTCGAGGCGGGCGATCTGGTCCTTGAGCATCAGCTTGCGCTTCTTCAGGCGCTTCATCTGCAGCTGGTCGACCAGCGGGTTCTCATTGAGCCGGGTGATGACGTCGTCGAGGTCCCGGTGGGCAATCCGCAGCTCCTTGAGCCGGGTCATGTTGCTGAAGATGTAGGTGTCGACCTTGTTGTCTTTCATCTGGGTCGCCATTGGAATTCAGCCCTCGCGCCGCACCCGCCAAGCTTAGCCAACTGCCACCGCATCCGCCAGCACCGGCCGGGCGCGCCGGCGGCCGCGTTCAGTCGGGGACGTCCGGCGGCGTGCGGGCCGGCGGGCCGACGCTGGTAGCCGACGCCAGGCCGACCGAGATCACGCGCGGTCCGAGCGTCACCACGAAGCCCCGCAAGCGCCGATGGCCGTCGTCGGTGTATTCGAAGCCGTAAGTGCGCTCGAGCCGCAGGCGGCCGTCGGCGTCGCGCCGTGGCCACAGGCGGGAGATGGCGACGGTGCCGTCGAGCATCACCAGCCTGAGGCGGTCGCAGGCTTCGCGGGCGGCGCTGTTGGCGTGCTCGCGGGCCGCCATGCTGGCGTGCCAGAACCAGATCACGGCCAGCACCGCTCCGGCGACCACCATCATGGCTTGCAGGGTCACGGCAGGTAGCGGGTCCAGTCGCGCGAATCGTCGCCCGCGGCGATGAACCAGGGGTTGAGCAGCTCGGGCCCCTTGTTGTAGTCCATCGGCTCGCCGTCGTTGGCGACCACTTTGCCCCCGGCAGCCCACAGCACGGCTTCTGCCGCGGCAGTGTCCCACTCCGAAGTCGGGCCCAGCCGCGGGTAGACGTCGGCATTGCCTTCCGCCACCACGCAGAACTTGAGCGAGGAGCCCATCGGCACCATCTCGTGCGGCCCGAGTCGCTCCAGGTAGCCGTCCAGGTCGGGGCCGCGGTGGGAGCGCGACCCGACCACCCTGACCGGGCCGTCGCCCAGCGGCCGCACGCGAATGGGGTCCCTGGGTCCGCCCCGCGTTTGCCGCCAGGCGCCCCGACCAACGATGCCGCCGTAGGTGACCCCGCTGACCGGCACGTGCACCACCCCGAGCACCGGCCGGCCGGCACGCACCAGCGCGATGTTCACGGTGAACTGGCCGTTGCGCTGGATGAATTCCTTGGTGCCGTCGAGCGGGTCCACCAGCCAGTATTCCTTCCAGTGCCGGCGCACCTCCCAGGGAACGGTATGCGCCTCCTCCGACAGCATCGGCCGCTGGTCGGTCAGGCCGGCGAGCCCGGCGCGGATGATGTCGTGGGCGCGTCGGTCGGCCTCGGTGATTGGCGATGCGTCGGCCTTCTTCTCGACGCCGAAGTCCGTCTCATAGACTTCGAGAATCGCCCGGCCGGCCGCCACGGCAATCCTTGCGACATCCTCCAGCAGGTCCTTGGCAAGCTCGGTCACGGTGGGGCTCCATCGGGTCGGGGCGTATATGATACCGGGCCATGGAACTGGTCTCCCGGCATCCCTTCGAGTGGGATCACTACGACACCGTCCTGCTGGACATGGACGGCACGCTGCTCGACCTGCGCTTCGACAACTTTTTCTGGCAGGAGCTGATCCCGGCGCGTTATGCTGCGCTGCACAACCTGCCGCACGAGGAGGCGGTGGCGGTGCTCGAGCCGCGCTTCGCCGCCGCCCGCGGCACCCTGGAATGGTACTGCCTGGACCACTGGAGCCGGGAACTCGGCCTCGACGTGGCGGCGCTCAAGCGTGAGGCCGAGGACCACATCGACTTCCTGCCGGACGTGCCGGACTTCCTGCTCGCCGTGCGGGAGCTGCGCAAGCGAGTCGTGCTGGTCACCAACGCGCACCGGGGCTCGCTGTCCATCAAGCTGGAACGCACCGGCCTGGCCCGTTACCTGGACGCGATCCATTCCAGCCACGACCTCGGCGTGCCGAAGGAGCACGCCGAGTTCTGGGGCCGGCTGCGCGCCATTGAGCCCTTCGATGCGCCGCGCACCATGCTGGTGGACGACAGCCTG
Organism: Gammaproteobacteria bacterium; assembly: GCA_035444525.1. Classification (GTDB taxonomy): domain Bacteria; phylum Pseudomonadota; class Gammaproteobacteria; order Steroidobacterales; family XN24; genus XN24. The sequence continues at coordinate 3,745 of DAOMOU010000101.1, forward strand.
CCGGTGCTGCGCTCGGCACACGACTTCGGCATCGGGCGCGTGATCGCCATCCTGCGCCCGGATTCCTCCCGGCCGGCGGTCGCCGCCGCAGACTTCCACGGCGTGGAAAGCGTGACCGAGTTGCTGCCGCGGGGCCCGCGTCGCGGCGGCGGCTGAATCGCGTTCCGGCGCGGGCTATTCCGAGGCCGGCGCACCGCCGCCCGGTGCGCCGTCCCCGGCGGACTTGCGCTTGCGCCGGCGGCGCCGTTTCTTCGCCGGATCGCCGCCGCCCTCGACACCCACCGGCGCCGCTGCCTCGGCCGGCGGAGTCTCCAGTGCCGGCCGGGCCGGCCGCTCCTCGCGCCGCGGTCCGCCGCTTGCGCGGCCGCTGCCGCCCGAACTGCGACCGCCGCTCCGCCCGCTGCGGCCGCCGCGCCCGCCGCCCGGGCCGCCGCGTCCTTCGGGCGGGCGTGAGCCCCACTCGGTGCGTTCCCGGCGGCTGCTGCGCGCCGGCCGCTCGATCTCCGGCAGGCGCGCCCGGTCGATGGTGGCGACCGGGATCTTCATGCCGATGTAGTCCTCGATCTCGGGCAGCGTCTGCACGTAGGTCTCGCAGCCGAAGCTGATGGCGTCGCCCGACTCGCCGGCCCGCGCCGTGCGGCCGATGCGGTGCACGTAGTCCTCGCGGTCCTGCGGCAGGTCGTAGTTCACGACGTGCGAGACCCCGGGGATGTGCAGGCCGCGTGAGCCGACGTCGGTCGTGACCAGGATCGCGAGCTCACCCTGCTGAAAACGCTCCAGCACCTTCTGGCGTTTCTTCTGCGGCACGTCGCCGGAGATCACCTCGGCCGGCAGGCCGTTGGCCTCGAGGAAGTCGCGCACCCGGTCGGCCTCCCGCTTGGTGTTGACGAACACCATGGTGCGGGTCGCTTCCTTCTCGCGCAGCAGGCCGATCAGAAGCGGCAGCTTCTCGTTGTTGGCCGGGAAGTAGATGCACTGCCGGACCTTCTCGGCGGTCACCTGCTCGGGCTCGATGCGCACCAGCGTCGGGTCGTTCATGTGCTCGTAGGCGAGCTCCAGGACGCGGTGCGACAGGGTCGCCGAGAACACCAGGTTGAGGCGCTCCTGCGGGGCGGGCAGCCGTCGCATGACGTAGCGGATGTCCTTGATGAAGCCGAGGTCAAACATCCGGTCCGCCTCGTCGAGGATCATCACCTGGATGTGCTGCAGCCCGAAGATGCGCTGCTTGTAGTAATCGATCAGCCGGCCCGGCGTGCCGATCAGCACGTCCACGCCGGCCTGGATGTGGGCGCGCTGCTTCTCGTAGTCGGTGCCGCCGTAGGCGAGGCCGAGCACCAGCCCGGTGTGCGCCCCGAGCAGCTCGGCGTCCTTGTGGATCTGGATCGCCAGCTCGCGCGTAGGCGCCAGGATCAGCGCGCGGGGGTCGCTGAGCTCCCGGGTCGGTTTGGCCGGGTGGCGCTCGAGGTGGGTGAACATGGCCACCAGGAAGGCGGCCGTCTTGCCGGTGCCGGTCTGGGCCTGGCCGGCGATGTCGCCGCCGCCGAGAGCGACCGGCAGGGTCTCCGCCTGGATCGGCGTGCAGCGGTCGAAGCCGGCGTCGGCCAGCCCCTTCATCACGGGTTCGGGCAGGCTCAGCTCTTCAAAGCGGAGCTGGGTGAGCAGTCCTTCAGACATTGTTGTTGTATGGTTCCTGGGGAATTGACGATAAGGTCTTGCAACTTGCGTGAAATCCGGGCCAGAATACGGGCCTGTCGGCACCGGAAGCCCTCCCGGAGCCCCCCGCGCAGAAGATTTCTTAAGCTTAAAGCCGCGAGCGCAGCGACATTGTGCCTCATCAGGCGGGGCGCGTCACATCCCGTCGCTGCGCCGCCCGGCCCCGTTTCAGGGGTCACATCCCTAAGTAAGACTTTCTTGGCAAGTTCTCTTGGCAATTCAGACATCCGGCACACGGAGGCAAGAATACAGTGAGCGGTGACATCGTCTACACCAGCGATTCCAGTTTCGAGAGCGACGTGCTCAAGTCCGAAGTTCCGGTATTGCTGGACTTCTGGGCCGAGTGGTGCGGGCCGTGCAAGATGATCGCGCCGATCCTCGACGAGGTGTCGCGCGAATACGCCGGCCGGGTCAAGGTCGCGAAGATCAACATCGACGAGAACCCGCAGATCCCGCCGCGCTTCGGCATCCGCGGCATCCCCACGCTGATGCTGTTCAAGAACGGCTCGGTGGAAGCCCAGAAAGTCGGTGCGCTCAGCAAGAAGCAGCTCACCGAGTTCCTGGATCAATACATCTGATCGCTACGTCCGGGAATCCCTCCCGGGCACCGCAACCTAATCCGGTCGGAACAACAAATATGGCCTCTGACGGCACCAGAAACGAGAATTCCCACGGGGGCAACCCCCAGTCCGGTCACCGCAACCCGCGCGACGGCGGGCGCAAGAAACCGCGCCGCCGCAAAGGCGGTGGTGGCGGTGGCGGCGGCGGGGGCGACCGGCACCACCCGGACATGCTGCCGGACTTCGAGGAAGTCGAGGTCATTTCCCAGGAAGACCTGGAGCGCACCAAGAACGCGATGAACCTGGCCGAGCTCAAGCGCCGCCCGGCCCACGAGCTGGTCGCGCTGGCGGAGTCTATGGGCCTCGACAACCTGGCCCGCTCGCGCAAGCAGGACATCATCTTCTCCATTCTCAAGGCCCACGCGAAGAACGGCGAGGACATTTACGGCGACGGCGTGCTGGAGATCCTGCAGGACGGCTTCGGCTTCCTGCGTTTCGCCGACGGCTCGTACCTGGCGGGCCCGGACGACATCTACGTCAGCCCGAGCCAGATCCGGCGCTTCAGCCTGCGCACCGGCGACACGGTCTCCGGCCTGATCCGTCCGCCGAAGGAGGGCGAGCGCTATTTCGCCCTGCTGAAGGTCGGCGAGATCAACTACGACTCGCCGGAGAGCGCGCGCCACAAGGTGCTGTTCGAGAATCTCACGCCGCTGTTTCCCAACCAGCGCCTGCGCATGGAGCAGGGCAACGGCAGCCACGAGGACCTGATGGCGCGCATCATCGACCTGGTGGCGCCGGTAGGGAAGGGCCAGCGCGGCCTGATCGTGTCGCCGCCGAAGGCCGGCAAGACCATGCTGCTGCAGAACATCGCGCAGAGCATCGCCAACAACCACCCCGAGTGCATCCTCATGGTGCTGCTCATCGACGAGCGGCCCGAGGAAGTCACCGAGATGAGCCGCACGGTGCGCGGCGAGGTGATCTCCTCGACCTTCGACGAGCCCGCCACCCGGCACGTGCAGGTCGCGGAAATGGTCATCGAGAAGGCCAAGCGCCTGGTCGAGCACAAGAAGGACGTGGTGATCCTGCTGGATTCCATCACCCGCCTGGCGCGCGCCTACAACACCGTGATCCCCTCGTCCGGCAAGGTGCTGACCGGCGGCGTGGATGCCAACGCCCTGCATCGCCCGAAGCGCTTCTTCGGCGCCGCGCGCAACATCGAGGAAGGCGGCAGCCTGACCATCCTCGCGACCGCGCTGATCGACACCGGCTCGCGCATGGACGACGTCATCTACGAGGAGTTCAAGG
>DAOMOU010000102.1:0-5512 GCA_035444525.1 Gammaproteobacteria bacterium
TCATACCCGCGGTGATGCGGTGGGTGCTGTCGTCGGACAACCGGATGCGCGGGCCACCTTCCACGTTGCGCTTCCACATGGTGACGCGGGTCATGGGGGTGGTGACGCCGGCGTCGGCGCACAGGGTGCCGATCAGCGGGTTGGCGCAGTCGATGTTGACCGGCACGCCGAAGGCACCGGATTCCGCGATCTGCTGGTCGGAGCTGCGCTCGAGGAACATGGCCTCGATGTACGGCTCGAAATACTCGTTGATCTCGTAGCTGCCCATGAAGCCGGCGGTAATGCGCTTGTCCGGACGCTGGTAGAAGTTGATCGGCGCGTAGTTGTACACGTAGGTGCCGTTCTGGTAGCCAGTGCCGTTCCAGACGTAGTTGGCATTCGTGCCGGTCGGCCAGGGGATGACGCCACCAGCACCGCCGTTGAGGGTCTGGTCCCAGCGGTTGACCGTGAAGCGGCCCGGATCGGCCGTGCCGGAACCGCCGCAGACCGCTTCGTCGAAGAACACCGAGCAGTGCGAGTAGTCGCGCTGGCCGTGATACAGGGCGTCGTTCTCGCGCCAGGTCAGCCAGCCCACTGCGTGGCCCCTGCCCTCGGCGAAGCTGCCGCCGATCACGATGTCGGCATTGCGGCTGATGCCGTCGAAGCCGGAGTTGCCGGACGGGGCGTTATAGCCACGATCCGAGTTGAGGTCCTGGAAAAACCTGTTGTCGTTGTCGTGCTGGTAGGCCGAATAGCCGAAGTTGACGTGGACGCCCTCGAACTTGTCGTCGAGCACGAAGTTGACCACGCCCGCGACGGCGTCCGCGCCGTAAACGGCCGAAGCACCGCCGGACAGGATGTCGACGCGCCGGATCAGGGCCGGGGGGACGATGGACGGGTCGGTGAGCTCATTGCGGCTGGCCGGCAGGCGGCGGCCGTTGACCAGGGTCAGCGTGCGCTCGGGGCCCAGGCCGCGCATGGAAATGGTCGCGTGGCCCCAGGAGCCGTTGTTCTCGAAGTTGTCGAAACTCAGGTCGACCTGCGGGTACTGGTTGACCAGGTCCTCGACCGTGGTGGCGCCGACCGTGGTGAACTCCTCGGCGGTGATCTCGGTGATCGGGCTGGAGGCGGTGAACGTCTGGCTCTTGATGCGCGTACCGGTGACGGTCACGGTGTCCAGGCTGGTCGCGGTCTGCTGCTGCTCGGTCGCGTCCTGGGCGAGCGCCGAGCCGGCGAACGCGACGGCGCTGGCGGCGATCGAAAACGCAATCGCATCGCGAAGCTTGTTTCTCTTCAGTCTCATCTCTCTCTCCAAAGTGAGCTTGGGTAATACCCATGGGAACCCCACCGGAGGCATCAAGGAAGACGCCAAGGTCGGCAAGGTTGCGCCCGATACTACTCGCGCGCCGAGAGAAATTAAAGTGTTGTTAACAAATCGACTGATTTGTGTGACGGCAGGCAAATGCATGCCGCTGCGGCGGCCTGCGGATCAGGGATGGATCAGAGATCCTGCTCGTAGCGGACGTAGGGCACGGCGCCCTCGTCGTTCGTCTCACCATTTGGCGAGAACGGGTTCCTGCCGCGGGTGACGACGTTTTCGGCGCCGACCGTGAGCTGGCCGCTCCACGGGGTCCGCCAGGTGACACCCAGGCCCAGGCCTTCGAAGCTGGGCCGGCCGGGGGTTTCGATGACGCGGCCAATGACGTTGGCGCTGAATGCGCCGTAGCCGCCGCCGACGGAGAGGCTCTTGCTGCTCCAGCGGTCGCCAAGGTCGGCCGGCGCTTCCGTGAACGGGATCAGGGTGGCCTTGGCGATGGTGCCGGCGATCGTGACGTAGGCGTCCTCGCTGATGTTCTTCTGCGCGAAGACCGTCAGGTCGTTGTAATCGACGTCATTGCGTGCCGACGTGCCACTGCGGCTCAGCCAAGCCGGCAGGCTGTCCTTGCCCTGGCCGACGGTCAGGCCGAAGCCTCCGTCTGGGCGGTTGAAGGCGGCGGTGGCGCTGGCGTGCCGGCTGCCGTCGCGGTCGCCGAGGGAGGCGAGCTGGCAGTTGCTGGCGAGGTTGCCGACGACGTTGAACACGCCGCTACGCTGGTCGCACAGCAGGGCGAGCGAGTCGCCGGCGCGCAGGCCGAAAGCCGCATCGAGCGAGCTGTCGCCGAAGCGCCAGCGGGCGCCTGCCTTCGTGCCCTGCGCGGTCGGCTCGAGCACGAGGTAGGCCTGCACCTTGCCGCTGCTGTTGTCGACCACCGGCAGCACCGTCTGGTCGCCACGCTTCATCTGCGCGTGCGCGCCGGCCGCCATGCCAAGGGCAAGCAGCAGTGCGGTCGTCAGGCGGGCGAGATGGCGTGCCATGGTGTGCGATGGACCAGCCGGCGCGGCTGGAGTTCCCCTTTCTCGTTGGAAGATGATCCTAGCGCGTTTATGTTTACTTAACAATCCGGGGTGGTGCCGTCGGTCGGATCGCGGCGCCGTTTGGGGGGGCACCGTCGCGGCGTGGTCGCGCCCATGGGGCGCTCCTGCCGTGCTTGGCCGGCCGGAGGGTCACTGGATCCGCTCGGGGGCCTCGACGTCGACGGCGGGACCGGCGAACAGGGCCTGGACTTCGGCCGGGGACAGTTCGTAGCGCTGGCCGCAGAACTCGCAGCGGACCCGGGCGGCGCCGTCGATCACCGCGGCGTGGGCCTCCTCCTCGCCCAGCGAGGCGAGCATGGCCGACACCCGCTCGCGGGAGCAGGAGCAGCCGAAGGCCAGCGGGCGGTCGCCCAGGCGCTGCGGCTGGTCCTCGTGGAACAGGCGGGCGAGCAGGGTGTCCGCCGGCAGGTCCAGCAGTTCGGCCGGGGTCAGCGTGTCGAACAGGGCGCCGGCGCGGGTCCAGCCGTCGGCGTCGCCCTCGTCGCCGGGCAGCTTCTGCAGCATCAGGCCGGCGGCGCGGTCGTCGTCGGCGGCGAGCAGCAGGCGCGTGGGCAGCTGCTCGGACTGGCGGAAGTAGTCCTCGAAGGCGCCGGCCAGCGAGTCCGACTCCAGCGGCACCAGGCCCTGGTAGCGGTTCGGTTCGCGGCCGCGGGGGGCGGCGTTCTCGATGGTGATCGCCAGCACCGAGCCGTGGCCGAGTTCGCGCAGGTCGCGGGACACCGGGGCGTCGTCGTCCTCGGCGAGTCGGACGATGCCGCGCAGGGTCCCGGCCGCGGTGCATTCGGCGAACAGGGTGCGCAGCCGGCCGTGGCCGCGCAGCTGTACCGACAGGCGGCCCTCGACCTTGGCGTGGCCGGTGAACAGCGCCGACGCGGCGACGGCTTCGCCCAGCAGCTCGGCGGCGGCGGGCGGGTAGTCGTCGCGTTCGCGGATCTGCCGCCAGCTGTCGCGCAGGTGCACGCGCACGCCGCGCACGCCGGCGGTGGGGAGCAGGAAACGGGTGAGCTGGTCGCTGTCGGTGGGCAGGGTGTCGGGCATGGTCGGTTCGCGCGGCGTCGCGGGGCGTGTTCGAATACGGGGATCGCGCGGACACGCCGCGCAGGCATATACAAGTGGGGATGTGATGGCCAAGGCGCAAGCCTCGACCCTTGACCACGCGGATGGCGTGCAGGTGCCGCCGCCCAGGCGTCGCCGGCGCTGGCTGCGGCGGCTCCTGCTGCTGCCGGTCTGGATCGCGCTGTTCACCGTGCTGCAGGTGGCGTCGCTGCGCTTCATCGACCCGCCGTTCACCAGCTTCATGGCCATCCGCCAGTTCGACGCCTGGGCGGCGGGCGACTGGAAGTTCCGCATCGCCTACGACTGGCGCGACCTGGAGGACATGGCGCCGTCGCTGCCGGTCGCGCTGATCGCCGCCGAGGACCAGACCTTCGCCAGCCACTCCGGCTTCGACCTAAAGGCCATCGAGCAGGCGCGCGCGCGCAACGAGCGCGGAGGGCGCCTGCGCGGCGGCAGCACGATCAGCCAGCAGCTGGCGAAGAACCTGTTCCTGTGGCAGGGATCGAGCCCGCCCTCACGCTGGATCCGCAAGGGCGTGGAGACCTGGTACACGGCGCTGATCGAGCTGCTGTGGCCGAAGCGGCGGATCCTCGAGGTCTACGCCAACGTCGCCGAGTTCGGCGACGGCATCTACGGCGCGCAGGCGGCGGCACGCAGTTTCTTCCGGCGCGACGCAGCGGAGCTGACGACGACGCAGTGCGCGCGGCTGGCGGCGGTGCTGCCGAGCCCGAAGCGCTACAGCGCGTCGAACCCCGGTCCTTACGTGCAGCGGCGCACGCGGGCGATCGAGCGCAACATGCGCCAGATCGGTGGAACCGCTTACGTCGAGGCACTGGAGTAAGTATCCCCCGGCGAAGTGGGGGCTTTAGCGATCGCGGCCGCTCAAAGCGGCCTTCCCGTGTTAGCAAGAACAAATGCCGTCGTCATCCCCGCGAAAGCGGGGATCCATCTGGCTTTACGAACACACAATGGATCCCCGCTTTCGCGGGGATGACGAACCCGTGTTGAAATGACGCGCTCCCTGCCGACGGTCCGGTAGGATGCCGCCATGAAACGAGACCTGCTTACCGTCGTCGTCGCGGCCCGCGACGAGGCCGAGGCGCTGCCGCTGCTGCACCGGCGGGTGGCCGACGTGCTGGACGGGCTGGCGGGCGAGGGCGTCGAGGGTCGGATGCTGTATGTCGACGACGGCAGCGGCGACGGCACCTGGGACGTGATGCGCGGGCTGGCCAACGGCGACCGCCGGGTGGCGCTGCTGCGACTGTCGCGCAACTTCGGCAAGGAAGCCGCGCTGACCGCGGGACTGGACCGGGTCGAGGAGGGCGCGGCGGTGATCCTCGACGCCGACGGGCAGGACCCGCCGGAGCTGATCCCGCTGTTCGTCGCGAAATGGCGCGAGGGCTTCGACGACGTCCACGGCGTGCGCGAGCAGCGCGAGGGCGAGGGCTGGGTGAAGCGCAGCACCGCGCACGCCTTCTACCGGGTGATGCAGCGGCTGTCGAAGACGCCGATCCCCACCGACACCGGCGACTTCCGCCTGCTCTCGCCGCGCGCGCTGGCGGCGCTGCGCCAGCTGCGCGAGCGCCACCGCTTCATGAAGGGGCTGTTCGGCTGGATCGGCTTCAACCGGGTTGCGATCCCGTACCGGCGCGAGGCGCGGGTCGCCGGCAACAGCAAGTTCAACCTGTGGAAGCTGTGGAATTTCGCGCTCGAGGGCGTGACCAGCTTTTCGACCGCACCGCTGCGGCTGGCGACCTATGTCGGCCTCGGCGCCGCGCTGCTGGCCTTCGTCTACGCGGTCTGGATCGTGGCCAAGGCCCTGCTCTACAGCGACCCGGTGGCCGGCTGGCCGACGATGATGGTGGTGATCCTGTTCCTCGGCGGCGTCCAGCTGGTCGCGCTGGGCACGATCGGCGAATACCTGGGCCGGCTGTACGAGGAATCGAAGCAGCGGCCGCTGTACCTGGTCGACGACTGGCGTCCTGCGCCGGGCGGAGTATCCTCGTCCCTGTCACAGCCAACGGGAGGGGAGCGGCATGCGTACGGTGCGGCAGTTGCTGGG
>DAOMOU010000102.1:5612-7310 GCA_035444525.1 Gammaproteobacteria bacterium
CCTGTCACAGCCAACGGGAGGGGAGCGGCATGCGTACGGTGCGGCAGTTGCTGGGAACCAAGACGCCTGAAGTGTTTGCGGTCGCGCCGGATGCGCCGGTCATCGAGGCGATCCGGCTGATGGCGCTCAAGGGCATCGGTGCGGTGCTGGTGATGGACGGGCCGGCGCTGGCCGGCATCCTGTCCGAGCGCGACTACGCGCGCAAGATCGTGCTTGAGGGACGCTCGTCGAAGGACACGCCGGTCAGTTCGATCATGACCACCGACGTGATCACCGTGGATCCGGACCTCGCCGTGCCCGCGTGCATGCAGATCGTCACCCGCAACCGCATCCGCCACCTGCCGGTGGTCGAGGGCGGCAGCGTGGTCGGCATCATCTCGATCGGCGACCTGGTCGCTGCGGTGATCGAGGACCAGCAGCACGAGCTGGACCAGCTGCAGCGCTACATCGCTGGCTGATCCGCTGAAAATGTAGGAGCGGGCCATGCCCGCGACCCGCGTAACCCGGGCACCGCCGCTCGCCGGTCGCGCCCATGGGGCGCTCCTACGCCACCCCGTAGTTTCGATCGCGAATTGGTATCAGCCCACGACCTGCGCCATCACCGCGACGTAGTGGCAGACGCTGCCGGCGATGCAGAACAGGTGCCAGATCGCGTGTGCGTACGGGATCGATTCGCGGTGGTAGAAGACCGTGCCCAGCGTGTAGAACAGGCCGCCGGCGAGCAGCCAGCCGAAGGTCCAGCCGTCGAGGTTCGCCATCACCGGCTTGATCGCGACCACCACCAGCCAGCCCATCGCGACGTAGATCAGGGTGGACAGCTTCTTGAAGCGGCCGGTGTAGAACAGCTTGAACACGACGCCGGCCAGGGCCAGCGTCCAGATCGCGGCGAACAGGCTCCAGCCCCAGGTTCCGCGCAGGCCGATCAGGGTGAACGGGGTGTAGGTGCCGGCGATCAGCAGGTAGATCGCGCAGTGGTCGAAGACCTTGAGCCGGCCCTTGGCGATCGGGTGCTGGATCGCGTGGTACAGGGTCGAGGCGAGGTAGAGCAGCAGCAGGGTGACGCCGAAGGTGATCGCGGCGCCGAGCTGCCAGCCGTCGCCGTGGATCGCGGCCAGGGTGATCAGCACCGCGCCGCCGGCGAGCGCCGCGGCGGCGCCGAAGCCGTGGGTCAGCGCGCTGGCGATCTCGTCGCGCAGGTCGACCAGGCGCTGGGCGCGCACGCGGGCGCGCAGGACGCGGAAGTTGGGGGTGGGGCGGCTCACGGGGCTACGTTACCGCATTGCAGCATGAAAAACTGGGGTCAGAGTGGCCTTTTCCCCGGGAGGTATACGGAGCGGACGGATCACGGCGGAAAAGACCACTCTGACCCCAGTTTTTAATCCACCGCCACCGCGTGCGCGTGCTCGCGGGTGGCCATGAAGGTCACCGCCGGGGCGCGCTCCTGGGCCAGCTGCAGGTTGACCCGGGTCGGGGCGAGGTAGACCAGCTCGCCGGCGGCGTCGATGGCGAGGTTGAGCGCGTTCTTGTCGCGGAACTCCTCCAGCTTCTTCGCGTCCGCGCACTTCACCCAGCGCGCGGTGGCCACCTGCACCGGCTCGAAGATGGCGTCGACGCCGTACTCGTCCTTGAGCCGGTAGGCGACCACGTCGAACTGCAGCACGCCGACCGCGCCCAGGATCAGGTCGTTGGACATCAGCG
>DAOMOU010000103.1:0-7290 GCA_035444525.1 Gammaproteobacteria bacterium
CATGCCCGGGCCGAGAGCTGAGGAGCAGGGTCTTTGAACGATCTAGCCAAGAACATCGTGTTGTGGATCGTGATCGCCGTCGTGCTGTTGACGGTCTTCAACAGTTTCGGGACGGCGCCGCGCCAGGTCCAGGACATCCCGTATTCCACCTTCCTGCAGCGGGTCGATGACGGTTCGGTCAGCGAAGTGGTGTTCGAGGGCGACAAGATCGTCGGTGCCTTCAGCAGCGGCGAGCGCTTCACCACCTACAGCCCGGAGACGGACAACCGCGCGCTGATCGGCGAGCTGAAAAATGCGGGCGTGAATTTCCGCTCCAGCCCGCCGCAGCGGCAGTCCTTCCTCATGCAGCTGTTCATTTCTTCATTCCCGATCCTGCTGCTCATCGCGGTCTGGGTGTACTTCATGCGCCAGATGCAGGGCGGCGGCGGCGGCCGGGGGGCCATGTCCTTCGGCAAGAGCCGGGCGCGGCTGCTCGGCGAGGACCAGGTCAACGTCACCTTCGCGGACGTCGCGGGCGTCGAGGAGGCCAAGGAAGAAGTCAGCGAGATCGTCGACTTCCTCAAGGACCCGGCCAAGTTCCAGCGCCTTGGCGGCAAGATTCCCAAGGGCGTGCTGATGGTCGGCTCGCCCGGCACCGGCAAGACCCTGCTGGCGCGTGCCATCGCCGGCGAGGCGAAGGTGCCGTTCTTCACGATTTCCGGTTCCGATTTCGTCGAGATGTTCGTCGGCGTCGGCGCCTCGCGCGTGCGCGACATGTTCGAGCAGGCCAAGAAGCACGCGCCCTGCATCATCTTCATCGACGAGATCGACGCGGTCGGCCGCCATCGCGGCGCCGGCCTGGGCGGCGGTCACGACGAGCGCGAGCAGACGCTGAACCAGCTGCTGGTCGAGATGGACGGCTTCGAGGGCAACGAGGGCATCATCGTCATCGCCGCCACCAACCGGCCCGACGTGCTCGACCCGGCGTTGCTGCGGCCCGGCCGCTTCGACCGGCAGGTCGTGGTGCCGCTGCCCGACGTGCGCGGCCGCGAGCAGATTCTCAAGGTGCACATGCGCAAGGTGCCGCTGGCCGACGACGTGCGGCCGGGCATCATCGCGCGCGGCACGCCGGGTTTCTCCGGTGCCGACCTGGCCAACCTGGTGAACGAGGCTGCGCTGTTCGCCGCGCGCGCCAACCGGCGCACCGTGACCATGGAGGAGTTCGAGAAGGCCAAGGACAAGATCATGATGGGCGCCGAGCGCCGCTCCATGGTCATGAACGATGCCGAGAAGAAGCTCACGGCGTACCACGAGGCAGGTCATGCCATCGTCGGCCTGAGCGTGCCGGACCACGACCCGGTGTACAAGGTCAGCATCATCCCGCGCGGCCGCGCACTCGGCGTCACCATGTTCCTTCCCGAAGAGGACCGCTACAGCTACAGCAAGCGACGCCTGGAGAGCCAGATCGCCTCGTTGTTCGGCGGCCGCATCGCCGAGGAGCTGATCTTCGGCGCTGATGCCGTGACCACCGGTGCCTCCAACGACATCGAGCGGGCCACCGGACTGGCGCGCAACATGGTCACCAAGTGGGGCCTGTCCGAGCGTCTCGGGCCGCTGGCCTACAGCGAGGAGGACGGCGAAATCTTCCTGGGTCGCTCCGTCACCCAGCACAAGCAGGTGTCCGACGGCACCGCGCACGCCATCGACGAGGAGATTCGCTCGATCATCGACAACAACTTCCGCCGCGCCAAGCAGATCCTCGAAGAAAAGATGGACAAGCTGCACACCATGGCGGAGGCGCTGATCAAGTACGAGACGATCGACGAGGGGCAGATCAAGGACATCATGGCCGGGCGTGAGCCGCGTCCGCCCGCCGACTGGACGGACAACCCGCCGCCGATGCCGAGCGAGGCGGAGGACGCGCGTCCCAAGGAAGGTGGCGACCCGACCCCCATCGCAGGCCCGGCCAGCCAGCACTGACGCCGCTGCACCTCCAGCTTCGTACGCGTCGCCTCGAGTTGAGCACGCCCATCGTGATGGGCGTGCTCAACGTCACTCCCGATTCCTTCTCCGACGGAGGCCGCTTCGACCAGCCCGCAGCGGCCGTGGCCCGTGCGTGCCAGATGGCGGCGGAGGGCGCGGCGCTGCTCGATATCGGCGGCGAGTCCACCCGGCCCGGCGCGCCGTCGGTCGACGTCGGGGAGGAGCTGGCGAGGGTCATCCCGGTAATCGAGGCCGTGGCCGGCAGCGGGGCGCCGCCAGTCTCGGTGGACACGGCCAAGCCCCAGGTCATGACGGCCGCGGCGGCGGCCGGCGCGGAAATGATCAATGACGTGCGCGCGCTCGGCGCGCCGGGCGCGCTGGAGGCGGCGGCGGCCAGCGGTTGCGCGGTCTGCCTGATGCACATGCAGGGTGAGCCGCGCACCATGCAGGCGGCGCCGGCTTACGGCGACGTGGTTGAGGACGTGTACGCCTTTCTCGCCGCGCGCATCGAGGCCTGCGTGCGCGCCGGCATCGGCCTGGAGCGTATTGTCGTGGACCCCGGTTTCGGCTTCGGCAAGACGCTCGAGCACAACCTCAGCCTGATGCAGTCCCTCGAGCGCTTCCGCGGGCTCGGCGTGCCGCTGCTGGTCGGCGTGTCGAGAAAATCCATGATCGGCGCCGTGACCGGACGCCCGGTGGGCGAGCGGCTGGCCGGGGGGCTGGCGCTGGCGGCATTGGCGGTGGCCGCCGGGGCGCGGATAATCCGCAGCCATGACGTCGCCGCGACCCGTGATGCGGTGACCATGACGGCCGCGGTGTGCGCGGCAGGCGAAAGGGGACACCAGGGATGAAGAGGCGATATTTCGGCACCGACGGCGTGCGCGGCAGGGTCGGCGAGCCGCCGATGACCGTGGATTTCGCGCTGCGGCTGGCGAGCGCGGCGGCACGCGTGCTGGCCCCCGGCGGCGGCACGGTGCTGATCGGCAAGGACACGCGGCTGTCCGGCTACATGTTCGAGGCGGCACTGGAGGCCGGCCTGACGGCGGCGGGCGCCAACGTGCTGCTGGCCGGGCCGCTGCCGACGCCGGCGGTGGCTTATTTGTGCCGCGAGCTCGGCGCCGAGTTCGGCATCGTGATCAGCGCCTCCCATAACCTGTACGACGACAACGGCATCAAGATTTTCGCCGCGGGCGGCGAAAAGCTCACGGATGAGCAGGAGAACGCCATCGAGGCCCTGCTCGACGAGCCGCCGCTGACGCTCGAGTCGGCGGCGCTGGGGCGCGCGCGCCGGGTGGACCACGCCAGGGTGGACTACCAGGAGTTCTGCAAGGCGCTGATGCCGGCGGATACGAATCTCGCCGGCTTCAAGCTGGTGGTGGACTGCGCCCACGGCGCCGCCTACAAGGTCGCGCCACGCGTGCTGGCCGAACTGGGGGCGGAAATCATCCCCATCGGCTGTTCACCCAACGGCCGCAATATCAACGAGGGCTGCGGCTCCACCGAGCCCGAGCTGCTGGCGACCACCGTCAAGGGCGTCGGCGCCCGGATGGGCGTGGCGCTGGACGGCGACGGCGACCGCTGCGTGCTGGTGGACGAGCACGGCCGGCTGGTCGACGGCGACCAGCTGCTGTTCGTGCTCGCACGCGATGCCATGACGCGCGGCGAATTGCGCGGCCCGGTGGTGGGCACCGTGATGAGCAACCTCGGGCTCGAGCAGGCGCTGGCGGAGCTGGACATTCCGTTCCTGCGCGCAGCGGTCGGCGATCGCTACGTGATGGCCATGCTCAAGGAACACGGCGGGCAGCTCGGCGGCGAGACTTCCGGCCACATCATCAACCTGGCGAAGACCTCCACCGGCGACGGCCTCGCCACCGCGCTGCAGGTGCTCGCGGTGATGCAGCATACCGGCGAGTCACTGGCCTCGCTGGTCGCGGGCATGCGCCAGCTGCCGCAGGTGATGATCAACGTGAAGACCGCGCAGCGCATCGACGTGGGCGGTTCGACGTCGATCCAGGCCGCGGTGCGCGCGGCCGAGGGCGAACTGGGCGAGCGCGGCCGCGTGGTGTTGCGTGCCTCCGGCACCGAGCCGGTGATCCGCGTCATGGTGGAGGCGGTCGACGCGGACGAGGCGCAACGGCAGGCCGGGCGCCTGGCTGAGGTGGTCCGGGGCGCCGCAGCACATTGATTTTCCACGGGCCTGCGGCTAAAGTGCCGCGCCTTTACGCGGTCCGGAGACCGGGATGAGACAGAAGCTGGTCGCAGGCAACTGGAAGATGTATGGCTCGCGGGCGTTCACGCGCTCGCTGGTGGCCGGCCTGGCGGCGGAATTCGCCAACGGCGCACCCTGCGAAATCGCCGTGTGCCCGCCGTTCGCCTACCTGGCCGACGCCGTTGCGGCGGCCGCGAGCGGGCCGATCCTGGTCGGTGGCCAGGACGTCTCGGCGCAGGACGAGGGCGCGTTCACCGGCGAGGTGTCGGGCAGCATGCTGGCGGACCTCGGCTGTCGATTCGCGATCGTGGGCCATTCCGAGCGGCGCAGCCTGCATGGCGAGAGCGATGAACTGGTGGCGGGCAAGTTCCTGGCCGCGCAGCGCCACGGGCTGGTGCCGATCCTGTGCGTGGGCGAGAGCCTGGAGGAACGGGAAGCCGGGCAGACCGAGGCGGTCGTCGGCCGGCAGCTTGGCGCCGTGGTCGGCGCGGCCGGCATCGAGGCCTTCTCGGGCGCGGTGATCGCCTACGAGCCCATCTGGGCCATCGGCACCGGCCGCACCGCCTCGCCGGAGCAGGCCCAGGCGGTGCACACATTTATCCGTGGCCTGTTGCGCGCGGAAAATGGTACGATTGCCGACTTCGTCAAGGTGCTGTACGGCGGCAGCGTAAAAGCCGCCAATGCAGCCGAACTATTTGCCATGCCGGACGTTGACGGCGGGCTCGTGGGCGGCGCCTCTCTCGAGGTCGCGGGCTTCGCGAGCATCTGCCGTTCGGCCGGCTGAGCTGCGGAAACCGGAATCAAATGTTGCAGACCATTGCCACAGTAAGCCACGTCTTTCTCGCCGTGGCGATCATCGCCCTGGTGCTACTCCAGCGCGGCAAGGGCGCCGATGCGGGTGCGGCCTTCGGTGCCGGCGCCTCCGGGACCGTGTTTGGATCGCGCGGCACGACCTCGTTCCTCAGCAGGACGACGGCCATCCTCGCGACGTTGTTTTTCCTGACGAGCCTCGGGCTCGCCTACTTCGCCGGGCAGCGTACCGAGCCTGGCAGCATCCTGGATCGCGCGCCGGTGACGGCGCCGGCGGAGCCCGCGCCCCTCGCCGTGCCCACGCCGCAGGATGCGGACGACCTGCCGGCACTGCCGGCGACGCAGGAACCCGCAGAGCAGCGGGATCCGCCGAACTGATCGGCCGGGCCTGCGGAGCGTATGGTTTTCATGCGGATGTGGTGGAACTGGTAGACACGCTGTCTTGAGGGGGCAGTGGCGCAAGCCGTGTCGGTTCGAGTCCGACCATCCGCACCATCTTCTCGACCCTCGCCACGAGGGAGCCCGGGCCCGCGCGGTCCGCGAGGGGTCGTATTCCGGCACGACTCTTCGGCGCTGCAACGCAGCGCATCGCTGTTAGAATAGGCCGAGTGTCCCGCCTCGCCGCACTCTCGGCCGGGCGTGGGCTCAACAGGAAGAGGAATGCTCGAGAATTATCTGCCAATCCTCGTTTTCCTCGTCATCGCCTCCGTGCTGGGCGCCGCCCTGCTTTCCCTGGGCTTCATTCTCGGTCCGCGTCGACCAGATGACGAGAAGACCTCGCCTTACGAGTGCGGCTTCGAGGCCTTCGAGGATTCGCGCATGAAGTTCGACGTGCGCTATTACCTGGTCGCAATCCTGTTCATCATCTTCGACCTCGAGATCGCCTTCCTGTTTCCTTGGGCGGTGTCGCTGGACGCGATCGGCGGCTTCGGGCTGCTCGCCATGGCGGTCTTCCTGCTGATCCTGGTGGTCGGTTTCATCTACGAGTGGAAGAAGGGGGCGCTGGAGTGGGATTGAACGCTCCCGTGCCGGCCTCCCTGGGCAAGAGCCAGCGCCCCGGCATCGTCACCACTTCGGTGGACGCCGTGGTCAACTGGGCGCGCACCGGCTCCATGTGGCCGATGACTTTCGGGCTCGCCTGCTGCGCGGTCGAGATGATGCACGCCGGCGCGGCGCGCTACGATCTCGACCGCTTCGGCGTGATCTTTCGCCCCAGCCCCCGCCAGTCGGATGTGATGATCGTCGCCGGCACGCTGGTCAACAAGATGGCGCCGGCGCTGCGCAAGGTCTACGACCAGATGTCCGAGCCGCGCTGGGTCATCTCCATGGGCAGCTGCGCCAACGGCGGCGGCTACTACCATTATTCCTATGCCGTGGTGCGCGGCTGCGACCGGATCGTGCCGGTGGACGTCTACGTGCCCGGCTGTCCCCCCACTGCGGAGGCGCTGATTTTCGGCATTCTGCAGCTGCAGAAAAAAATCCGGCGCACCAATACCATCGCGCGATGAGCAAGCGAAGCGAACGGCTGGCGGCGCGCATCAGGGAGCGGTTCGGCGCATCGCTCGAGGTGCTGCCGGGCGTGGCCGACGAGCTTACCGTGGTGGTGCCGCCGGCCGACCTGCTGGCGACGGCGCTGGCGCTGCGGGACGAGGAAGGCTTCGAGTTCGCCATGCTGGTGGAACTGGCGGGCGTGGACTACCTGACCTACGGCATGGACGAGTGGCGGACGCGGCAGGCCACCGCTACCGGTTTCAGCCGCGGCGTGCGACGCGGCTCGCCGCCGGTCTCGCCGGACACGCCGCAGCGCTTCGCAGTCGCCTATCACCTGCTGTCGCTGAGCCTCAACCATCGGCTGCGGGTGCGCTGCCACCCGGCGCCCGGCGATCCGCCGCGGCTGCCGACCGTCACCGGCATCTGGCCCGCCGCCAACTGGTTCGAGCGCGAGGCCTTCGACCTGTTCGGCATCATGTTCGAGGGGCACCCGGACCTGCGCCGCATCCTGACCGATTACGGTTTCATCGGCCATCCGTTCCGCAAGGACTTCCCGCTCAGCGGGCAGGTCGAGGTGCGCTATGACGCCGAGCAGGGGCGCGTGGTGTACGAACCGGTGGACATCGAGCCGCGCACCCTGGTGCCGCGGGTGATTCGCGACGACCATCGCTACGACCCGGCGATCAAGCAATGAGCGACGTGGCGGAGATCCGCAACTTCACCATGAATTTCGGGCCCCAGCACCCGGCGGCCCACGGCGTGCTGCGGCTGGTGCTGGAGATGGACGGCGAGACCATCCAGAAGGCCGACCCGCACAT
>DAOMOU010000104.1:0-7225 GCA_035444525.1 Gammaproteobacteria bacterium
TGTCGAAGGCCCAGGCCAGCACCATGGCGACCGGAAAGCCGAGCATCAGCACGACTACGATGAAGGTCACGGTCCATTCCGGCAGCAGCAACACGGGGAACACCACCGATGAAACCTCGGCGATGATCCAGGCGACGACGCCGTACAGTCCCGCGACGCGGAACACTCGCCGTCGCTTCAGCTCGGCCAGCAGGCCGTGCATAGGCGCTCCGGGTGGGTGGGCGATTCCCTTATTCAGTGCGGAGAATGATATCTCCATTGATGGTTTCCATGGTCACCCGGGCGGATCCCGCCCCGGCCGTGAACCGCAGCTCCCGGCCGGGGGCGTAGCGGCTGGTGCGCACCGGTTCCGGTCCGAAGGCGTTGTTGATCTGCCCGTTCAAGGTTTCGATCGTGAAATCAGCGTCGGGTTCGCCGGCGATGAGCAGGCTGAGGGTGCCGTTGACCGCTTCCATCTCGACGCGCGCCCCCTCCGCCAGCCCGGACCGCAAAGTTGCGTCCCCGCTAGTAGTCCTGATGCGCGCGCGGGCCAAATGGTCGCTTTCGACGTCGAATTGGCCCGACACCGTCTGCAGGATGACCTCGCCGGCGACCGCCCGGACCCGGGTGTCGCCGCTGACCGTCGTGACGGTGAGCAGGCCCGGCGAATCGTTGCCATCGACCTGCACGTCCCCGGTGACGGTCTTCAGCTGCACGTCCTCCTTGACCATCGCCGTGCTGATGTCGCCGCTGACCGACTGCAGGCGCTGCGCACCCTGCACGCCGCGCACCACGACGTCCGCGGACACGCTCACCACCACCAGCCGGCTGGCCAGCGGCATGCGCACGAACAGTTCGCTCGGCCCGACGTTGCGCGCCCCGGAGGGGTGCACCACCTGGACCAGGGTGTGGCGGTCCTGGGTCTTGAGCTCGAGCCGCTCGGCGCCGCGCCCCAGCGTGCCCGTAACCTCGATGCGCTCCTGGTCCCAGGCCTCGACCTCGATGCGGCCCGCAATGTTCGAAATTTCCACCTCGCCCTGCGGATGTACGTCGGCGACCTCGCGGATCTCGCGCTCGGCGAAGGCCGTTGGCGCCGCCAGCACCAGCAGCATGAGCGCCGCGAGCGGCCGGGAGAGGGGCAGGTTGCGTGTGTTCATAAGTCGTTCCTCGTTGGCAGGCGTCCGGTGACGCGCTGCAGGTTGGCAAGTACCGCAAGTTCGTCCTGGTAGGTCGCCAGGAGCTGGTTCTGGAGCAGCACGCTGGCGGGATCGTCGCCAAGCGCGGCATTGATCTCGGCCACGGCGCGGCGGATGGTCTCGAGGTTCGCCAGCACCGCGGCGCGGGCCTCGGGATCCAGGTTCGCGAGGCGCTGCTCGAGGTCGTCGACCAGCCCGGCGCGTGCGGCCTGGTAGTCGCCGCCGAGCTCGTGGGCGGGCCCGAAGGGCGCGGTCGGCGCCACGTGTTGCGCCGTGGGCTGCGCGGTGTCCGGCACGGCGCCCGGTGGCAAGGGGGCGTCCCGGTGCAGCAGGTTCACGACCAGCACTGCGGCGACCGTCACCGATGCGGCCAGCGCGAGCAGCGGCCAGGCGGGCCGGCGGCGCGGCGGTGCCGGCGTCGGCTGTGACGCGTTCTCGAGGCGCGCCGCGATGGCGGGCCACAGGTCGCGGGCCGGGGGCAGCTCTGGCGGCAGCCGGCGCAGCCGCTCGTCGAGGCGCCGGTCTTGCGTATCGTTCTGGTCTTGCGTCATGCGAGGGCCTCCTCCAGCAGTCGCCGGGCCCGATGCAGTTGCGCCTTGGACGTGCCGGGCGCGATGCCCAGCATGGCCGCAGTTTCCTCGTGCGAGTAGCCATGCACGAGGTGCAGGATCACGACGTTGCGCGCACCGTCGGGCAGTCGCGCGACGGCCCGCTCCAGTTCCAGGTCGAGGCCCGCATCGACGGTGAGCGGATCGGCGCCCCAGCGGTCGGGATCGTCCGGCGCCAGCGCCTGCAGGTGGCCGGAAGGCCGGCGCGACTCGGCGCGCTGCCAGCCCAGCGCGACGTTGACGGCCACGCGATGCAGCCAGGTCGTAAAGACGCTGCGGCCCTCGAACGCTTCCAGCTTCTGCCATGCCTGCACGAAGGTCTCCTGCACACAATCCTCGGCGGTCGCCCGCGAGCCCGTCATGCGCCAGCACAAGGCGTGCACCCGCCCGGCATGGCGGCGATACAGCGTCTCGAACGCCGCCACGCTGCCGGCCCGGGCGGCGGCGACCAGCGCTTCGTCATCGCCGGATGCCGGGTCTGCGCTCATGTCCATCTCGATCGTTGGATGCCGGAGGTGGTGAGAAGGTTTATACGGTCAGGCGGGTTTGCACAACGACTGGCCGGCTTGAGGCGCGTCCGGGCCGAGGATACATTGGCGGTCGGTCACTCTTTCCGCCAGGAGCCTCGCTACATGATCGGCATCGAAGAGCTCATGCAAATCTTCAGTCACTACGACGGCGACGGCAACGGCCGCATCGACCGCGGCGAGTTCAAGCGGCTGATGGCGGCGCTCGGGGCGCACGCGCCGGAGGCGGAGCTCAACGCCGGCTTCGACGCCATCGACGAGGACGGCAACGGCACGGTGGATTTCCACGAGTTCAAGGGCTGGTGGATCGAACGCTATCGCTGATAGCGACTGGGAAACCGGGGTCAGAAACCGGGGTCAGACCCCCTTTTCGCGAAAAGGGGGTCTGACCCCGGTTTCCTACCGCAGCTCGAGCCGCGCGACTTCGATCTCGGCCTCGAAGGCGGCGCCGTAGGCGACCACGCCGATCGACTTGAGGGCGGACGGATCGAGGCTGCGCCAGGTGGCCCGGCCCTCGAAGGCGGTAAAGGGCACGAACTGCTCGCGCCACTC
This sequence comes from Gammaproteobacteria bacterium, assembly GCA_035444525.1. GTDB lineage: Bacteria > Pseudomonadota > Gammaproteobacteria > Steroidobacterales > XN24 > XN24. The sequence goes on from DAOMOU010000104.1 coordinate 2,863, forward strand.
GGGGCCGACTTCGATGGGCGCGCGGAAGTGCTGCCAGGGTTGCCAGGTCTGGCGGGTGCGCAGGTGCAGGTAGTACGGCCCGGGCGCGCCGCGCGCCTTGATGTGGATGCCCTGCCACTCGCTGGCGTCGATGCTGCCGCCGCCCGTTGCGAGCGGCAGCCGGGCCTGGATGAAGCCGCCGCGATTCTCGAGGCGCACCTGGCCGCGCATCTGCAGCACCCGGCCGACGTCGGTGTCGCGGTAGCCGACCTGCATGTCGGAGCGGCCGCCCATGACGCGGTCGGTGAAGCCTTCCCAGCGCGTGCCGAGCACGGCGATGCCGTCGTCGCGGTGGAAGTCGTCGAGCAGCAGGGGTGGGGTCATCGCCCGAACGTCCAGCTGCCGCGAATCCCGACTGCGGAGCCGACCAGGCTGAGCGCGAACCCGAGGCGTTCGCGTTCCCAGCCAATGGCCGGGACGATGGTGACGCCGACGCCGAGCGTCTTGTTGAGCGGCACGCGGTTTTCGTAGGGCTCCTTGTAGCCGTGCACCAGGCCGGGGCTGACGGAGAAGAACAGCTGCCCACCCAGCGCCGGCCGCCAGTCCCATTCAAGGCCGTAGTAGATGGATTGCGAGAACTGGCCGTAGGAGTTGTCGAACAGCGACAGGCCGAAATGGCTGCGGTCGGCGCCCCACAACGTGTGCCGCGGGGTGACGTACTCCACCGCGACGATGTGGTTCCAGTCGACGTAGTCCTTGTTGCTGGTGAAGTGGAACACGCGCGGCGTGTAGGCGATGCGCAGCGCGGTGTGATCGTGTGCGTCCGCGCTTGCAGCGGCGGCTGGAGCGGTCCACGGCATTGCGACGAGCGCCAGTGCCATGGCGGCGGTCGCTATTCGTGCGCGTCCACTTCGTCCAGTTGCCATGCCTGCAGGAATTCCCCCGGATCGATCACGTTTGCGCCGCGCTTGCGGGCCCGGCGCGCCAGCCGGATGTCGCGGGTGACCACGACGATCGGCGTGTCGGGGGCGTCGGCGCGGTGCGCGTTGACGTGTCTCAGGATGGCGTCGTCCGCGCGCTGGTCGCCGTCGCCGCCCGAGTAGACGACCTGGAGGTGTTTCGCGGGGGAGTGCGTGTTGGGTTCAGCGCCGTCGAAGTAGACGAACAGCGCCGGCCCCGGTTCAGGGCGTGCCGTCACCAGGCGGCGCACCAGCTCGGCGCGCGCCACGGTGCCCGGGTGGCCGTCCGCGAGTTGCCCCGCGAACGCCCGCCGGCACGCGTACAGCAGGTTGTGGCCGTCGAGCAGCCATACCCCCGACTGGGTCGGACCCTCGGAACCCGCTGGATTTAAAGGAGAAAGCACTTGAAAAAACGGCCTTTGGGATCGTTAGAGGACGGATTTTCGTCCGAAATCGGTGCGCTAAGGATCCGACGAGCGCAGGGGATGTTTCCGTTAGAGGTGCCATTCTGGCCCGAAAACCGTCCCCTAAGCACTCGAATGCGGCTGTTTTTCGACTAGTCTCTTTTAAAAACAGGTACCTATCCGGGTCCGACCCGCGGGGTGGGCTCAGTTGTTGCTGACGCGCAGCTGGTTGCGCACGTCGGCGACGCCCGAGGTGTTGGCGGCGATCAGCTCGGCGAGTTCCTTCTCGGTTTCCGAGTCGACCTCGCCCTCGAGCATGACGATCTTGTCGTCGGTCGAGACGTTGATGGCCAGGCCCGAGGTGTTGCTGCTGGCCAGCAGGCGCGTCTTGACGCGCGTGGACAGCGCCGCATCACCGGCGGTCGCCTGCATGCGCTCGAGCATGCCGGGCTCGCCGCCCGTCACGCGCAGCTCGTTCTTCACCGACTTGACGCCGTCCACGGACCGAGCGAGCTCGGTAGCCATTTCCTTCCTGGCGTCGGTCTCCACGTCGCCCTTGAGATGGACCACGCCGTGAGTCACGTCGGTGCTGATGGCCAGCGCGCTGAGCTCATCGCTCTGCGCGAACTTGGTTTCCAGCGCGAGATGCATGCGGATGTCGTTCGCCGTGTCGCGCGCCTGGTCGGTCATCGTCTGCTCGGAGCGCATCTCCTTCTCCTTGGTCTTGTCCTTCTTGGCATCGGCGTCATAGGCGCCGGCGGCGACCGGCACCAGCAGCGCAGCGGCCGCCAGCGACGGCAGCAGGGTGCGCATTCGGGTCGAGTTACAGCGGTTGGTCTTCATATCGATCTCTCCTTTGGGGGGTTGCTTGCTCTTGTTGTCCGGCCGTTCCTTCACACCGGCGGGCCGGAGCGCGGGCTCAGCAGGTGGGCCAGCAGGGACACCACCAGCAGCGCCAGGAACAGGAAGAACAGGATCTGCGCGATCCCGGCCGCGGCCCCGGCGATGCCGCCGAAGCCGAGCAGGCCCGCGATCAGCGCGATGATGAAAAATGCGAGTGCCCAGCGAAGCATGGGGTCCTCCTGTCGGCAGCCGGCGAGCCCGTGTCTGCAACGGCGCCGGCCTGGTTAGCGTTGTGCAGTTAGCTGCAATCGCCGTGCCAAGACTCGCGATTCCCCGCGGTGCGGGGCGTGCCGCCCGCGCCGGGCCCGCGACGGCCGCGACAAGAGGAAAACTTTTCCGTGCCGGGGGAAAATCTTTCCTCCCGCGGGAGCTGTGGGACGCTGCTGCTCAGGACCGCTCGACGGCCCGCAGCCCCTGCAGCGTCTCGCGGCTCACGCCCAGCACCAGCGGTTCTCCGGCCCGCGCGGGCCGCAGCAGGCTCCAGGGCACCGCCACCGTGCGCTGTCCGCCCTGTGCGGGCCGTGCCACCTCGACCAGCGCGTAACAGATGGTCGCCGCGTCGAGTTCGTCGAGAAGGAGGTCGCTGACGCGGCCGAGTTGCCGGCCGTCGCGGCCCACGATCATGGCGCCGATGAATTCGCTTGCGCGCATCGCCTTGCTGTCCGTTGAGTGAAGTGCCTTCCCACGGAGGTGCAGGAAGCGTGCCGGTCGCCGCGCCTACCGTTCGCGATACTTCTTCAGCTTGGTGTTGAGGGTGCGACGGGTGATGCCGAGCGCTTCGGCGGCCGCCTTGCGATCACCCTCGAAATGCTCGACGGTGGCGAGGATGGCGCGGCGCTCCACTTCGGCCAGCGGCTGGCCGACCACGACCCGCAGGTAGTCGCCGCTGCCGCCCCCGCCGTCCACGACTCCCGCCGGCAGGTCGTCCGGCGTGATGGCGCCGTCCGCGAGCACGAAGGCGCGCGCCACCGCGTTGCGCAGCTCACGCACGTTGCCCGGCCATGCATGCAGGCGCAGCAGCTCCAGCACTTCGTCGGCGAAGCGCTTGTCGGCCCCGTTGGCCGCATTGAGTTCGGCGAGAAAGAGCTCGGCCAGCAGCACGATGTCGTCGCCGCGTTCGCGCAGCGGCGGGATGCGTACCGGGAATTGCGCCAGCCGGTAGTAGAGGTCCTCGCGCAGGGCGCCGTCCGCGATGGCGTCCTCCGGGTCCCGGTTGGTGGCTGCGACGATCCGCACATCGGTCTCGATGTCCCGTTCGCCGCCCACCCGGCGGATCCGCCCGGTCTCGAGCACCCGCAGCAGCTTGACCTGCAGCGCGGCGGACATCTCGGTGATTTCGTCGAGGAACAGCGTGCCCCCCGCCGCGCGCTCGAAGAAACCGACGTGCCGCTTGTCAGCCCCGGTGAAACTGCCTTTCTCGTGGCCGAACAGCTCGCTCTCGAGGATCTCGGCGCTGATCGCGCCGCAGTTCACCGGCAGCAGCGGACCCGCCGCGCGCGTGCTGCGCCGGTGGATGGCCTGCGCGGCGAGTTCCTTGCCGACGCCGCTCTCGCCGCACAACAGCACGGTCATGTCGGTCGGGCCGACCTTGCGCAGCAGGCGGAACAACCGCCGCATGGGGCGCGAGTCGCCGTGCATGCCGTCGGCGCCTGGCGCTACGGTGATGCCGGAGTCACCCGCCTCGGGTTGTGCCAGCGCCGCGCGGATGCGCTCCAGCGCCTGGCCGAGCCGGGCCTCGTCCACGGGCTTCGCCAGGTAATCCGAGGCGCCGAGGTGCATGCCCCGGACGGCGCTCGACAGGCGCGGGTCGGCCGTGACCAGCAGCAGCTTGACGATACTGCCGAGCTGGCTCTGCTCGAGGAAGGCGAGACTGTCGGGGCCGAGCATGTCGTAGTCCACCAGCGCCACGTCGGGCAATTCGCGCAGCAAAGCGGCGCGGGCCTCGCGCACGGTGCCCGCGGCCTGCACCGCGAAGCCGGCTTCCCGGAACACGTCGGCCAGCCGGACGATGGTCTCGGCGTCATCGCTATAGATCAGGGCCTGCAGCATCGGGCCTCGGTGGTCCTTGCGTGGCCCTAGATTCTAGGCGGGTATCGCGCGAACTACGACCCGGCGCCG
>DAOMOU010000105.1:0-7217 GCA_035444525.1 Gammaproteobacteria bacterium
CGGTCCGCGCCTGGCTCAACGTCTGCCCACACGCCGGCCGCCGCCTCGACTGGGCGCCGGGCCAGTTCCTCAAGTCGAAGGACGGACTGCTCGTCTGCGCCGTGCATGGCGCCAGCTTCGAACTGGCGCAGGGCGAATGCGTGGCGGGACCGTGCCGTGGCGAGGCGCTGCGGGCGATTCCCGTCGAGGTGCGCGACGGCGTGGTTGTCCTTTGCGCCGGCGTCATCCGGATCTGATTTCCAAGCATCTTCGTGGTAGGAGCGCCCCATGGGCGCGACCTCACGCTCACCGGCGTCGTGTCGCCGTTGGCGTCAGGGACATGTCCCGGCGTGTTCCCGGCGATCGCGGTCGGCGCACTCCCGAGGGACGCGCGCATCGTTCCCCGTCCAGGATGTCCCGTCTTTGCCGCTGCTGGAGGACCGGGGTTCGACCTGCATGGTCCGATTGAAGAGGGTCGGCAGGCCGTCCCGATACAGGTGCAGGCGCCACGAGGTCCAGCGCAGGGCAATTGCCCGGTACTTTCGTTTCAATGAAGGCCAACTGCCTGCGCCGGCCGTCGCCGCGACCGATATCCGCGCAGGCAGGGGCCGCGAAGTCGGCGCACTGGCGCGCGACGGCATCGCCGCCAGTCTTGCGTTCGGCGGGGCTGCAACGGACGACCGGGCCGGGTCTGGCCGCGAAAGCGGACCGTCTCCGCTGCGCCTCTGCGCGGGGCGTGAGGTGCCGTACAGGATGTCCAGTCCGATGCCGGGCACGGTCACCACGACGTCCGGCAGTCCGTCCTGGTTGATGTCGCCCATGGCCATGACCGGGCTTTCCTCGGGTACCAGGTCGGGGATGAAGCGCTTGATCTCGATGCCGAAGGCCCCGGAGCCGTTACCGCGCAGCAGGGAGACGCCGCTGTCGGCGCGGAACGCCACCAGGTCGGCGTGTCCGTCGCGGTCGACATCGCCGATGGCGAGGCTGCGGGCGCCGTGGTAGGTGGGGATCGGCTCCAGCAGCTGCAGTCCTCCGGCGGGGGTCTGCAACATCACGCCCAGCCGTGTCAGGTTCGGCATCCGGTGGTCGACGGGATAGTCGAACAGCAGGTCCTTGCGGCCGTCTCCATCGATATCGCCTACTGACAGTGCGAGCGGAGCTTGCAGCGGGCTGAGCGTGAAGCGCGTCGGGCTGGAGAACATGGTCCGCCCGTCGTGGAAGCGGATCGCGATCCCGTAGTCGTAGCCCCCGGCAGCTCGATAGGCATACGCGAGATCTTCGTTGCCGTCGCCATTGAAGTCGGCGGCGTGGAGCAGCCGGACGGAGTCGGGGATCGATTCGCTGAACGATGCGGTGCCGGCGGATGAGCTGCCGCTTCCGATGATATGGACGAGCCGGGCCCCGAATTGGACCGAAGGCCCGACGATGTCCGGAAGGCCATCGCGGTTGAAGTCGGTTGCGATGATCTCGTCCATCGACCCGGGCACCGGCAGGTCGTGGTACGCACGGCTTGTGAAGTTTCCTGATCGGGAGCCGGGGACGATATCCACGCCGCTGGAGCGGGAAACGGCGGCGTCGAGAACCCCGTCGCGATTGAAGTCGGCGATCGCCAGCATGCCACCGTCATGGCCCTGCCCCTGCTGCAGGCCATAGCGGACCGTGCGCGGCGCGTCGAGCGTGCCGTCGGCACGCTGGAGCAGGATATGCACGCGCAGGTCGGTGTCGGGGTTGTAGCTGAAGCGGCCCATCCGTGTCGTCGCCACCACATCGTCCCGGCCATCGCCGTTCATGTCGGCGATCTTGATGTCCTTGAACCAGCCGACGAGGGGAATGCGGTGGCCGGCAGAAAAGGCGCCCAGCCCCTTGATCGCGGGTTTCCACGGGATCGGCGTGACCTTGCGGATGCGCGCGGTGCCCTGGTCGGCCACCAGCAGGTTGCCGGCGTGGTCGAAAGCGATGGCTTCGATGCTTCCGAGGTACGCCGCGATGGCGGGGCCTCCGTCGCCATAGTCCTGGTCGATGCCGGGGCCCCACGGGGTGATCAGTCCCCGGATGTTGTCGAACTGCCCGGCGACCGTGCTCCGCGTGCCGTCCGGTTCGATGCGGTGGACGGCGGCGCGCGTGGAAAACAGCACGTTGCCGATTGGATCGACGGTCACGCTGGTGGGCTGTTGCAGGGACATGTTCGTCGCGATGGGATCGACGTGGAAAGGGCCGCCGCCGGCAATGGTGCGAATGGTGCCGTCGGTCGAGATCCTGCGGATCCGATTGTTGCCCGTGTCGGCCACATGGACATTGCCGGATGAGTCGACGGCGATGCCCTGCGGGTTGTTCAGCTGGGCCATTCGCGCGGGGCCATGATCGCCGGTGAAGCCTGGAACGCCGTTGCCCGCCAGCGTGGTAATGACCCCGTTGCTGACCTTGCTGACCTTGCGGACCCGGTGGTTGCCCCTGTCGAGGATGTACAGGTTGCCGTCGGCGTCGACCGCGATGCCGTCGGGATTGTTCAGTGCCGCATTGACGGCGAGCCCGCCATCCCCGGCGAATCCGGTCGTGCCGTTGCCCGCGACAGTCCGGATGATGCCGTCGCGGGTGATCATCCTGATGCGCGCGTTGCTCTTGTCGGCGACGTAGATGATCCCTGCGCTGTCGATCGCGATGGCGACGGCGTTGATGCCGGCTTCGATCGCGGGGATTCCGTCACCGTTGTAGTTGGTCGTGTTCCCGGCGAGCTTCGAAATCCGTCCGCCGGCATCGACCCTGTAGACACCATCGTGCTGCAGGGCGATATGGAAGTTGCCCCACGGGTCGGCCGCGACGCCCAAGGGCCAGGTGAGACTGACGTCGGTGGCATACTCGCCGTCGCAGACGATTGTGCCCCCCCAGACACAGCCGCCGGCGACCGTCGTGATGACGGGTTCTGCCGCCATCGCAGGCACCGGCGCAAGGCCGATCAGGAGCGCGGCAAAGGATGATCTGATCCGTGGAAACGTCGTCACTGAATCCGGGGCGGTCGCCATGGCTCCTCCTGAGCCGGGTCGTTGTGCGAATCGTAATGCATCGTCTTCCCACCGGGACGGTAGAGGCGAGCACCGAGTGCCCCGCCTTTGCCCCGGGAAGCCGCAATCGCGGCAGCCGACGAGCGGTGTCCGCTTGCCTGGTGGAAGGGCGTTGGAACAGGTGGTGACGTCGGTCCACGGCACCCGCATCCCTCCCAGACGACGGAGATCGACATGCGTCCGATCCTGATCCTCGCCCTGTCCCTGCTCCTGCCCGCCCCCGCGTTCGCCGCATCGGTCGAAGTGGTGATGTCCGGACTGGACAACCCTCGCGGCCTCGCCTTCGCGCCCAATGGCGCCCTGTACGTCGCCGAGTCCGGGCGCGGCGGCACCCATCCCTGCATTTCCATCCGCGGCACGGCGTTCTGCCATGGTTCGACCGGCGCGATCAGTCGGCTGCACAAGGGGCGCCAGGACCGCATCGTCCAGGGGCTGCCGTCGATCGCCGACGCCGCCGGCACCGAAACCGGCGGACCCAACGATGTCTCGTTCCAGGGGAACGTTGCCTACGTCACCATCGGCTTCGCCGGCGTGGACCCGTCCCAGCGTTCCGTATTCGGCGCGGCCGGCAAGGTGTACGGCCACCTGCTGAAGGTGAACCCGAACGGCAAGTGGCAGGTGGTCGCCGACATCTCCGCGCATGAAGCCTCGCACAATCCGGCCGGCGGTCCGCTCGAGACCAATCCCTTCGCCGTGCTTGCCGAGCCAGGTGCGCAGTTCGTCACCGATGCCGCGGGCAACTCTCTGCTGCGGGTCGCGGCCAACGGCACCATGACCACGGTGGCGACCTTCCCGTCGCGGCCGTTCGCTGCGACCGACGCGGTGCCCACCGGATTCGCGCGCGGCCCCGATGGCGCGATCTACCTCGGCCAGTTGACCGGCGTTCCTTTCGTCGATGGCGCGGCCAACATCTTCCGCATCGCACCTGGCCAGGCACCCACCGCCTGGCAGTCCGGGTTCAAGACCATCATCGATCTCGACTTCGCCGCCGACGGCAGCCTCTATGTGCTGGAACACGCGACCGGCCCGGTGTTCTTCGTGGGGCCGGGGCGGATCATCCGCATCGCGCCGGATGGCAGCCGTAGCGTGGTGCTTGCCGGACTCGATCGCCCCACCGGTCTCGCAGTGGGGCCCGATGGCGCGCTCTACGTCAGCAACCGCGGTATCACCGCGATGGCAGGCGAAGTGCTGCGGATCGTGCCCTAGGGCCTGTTAACGCGACTGTCTGGACGCCGCTGGTGCCGGCGGCTGGATCAGAACACCAGGTTCACCACCAGCACCACGATCGTGGTGTAGATCAGCGACAGCGGCACGCCGATGCGCCACAGTTCGCGGGGGGTGTAGCCGCCGGGGCCGGTGATCATCGACATCACCGGGTTGGACTGGGTGACGAAGTTGTTCGAGGCCGACAGCGCGACGATCAGGGCGAAGGCGACGGGGTTGCCGCCGGTGGCGAGGGCGAGGTTGATCGCGATCGGCACGACGACGATCGTGGCGCCGACGTGGCTGATCACCATCGAGAAGGCGGAGGTCAGCACGGCGACGGCGAATTCGATCGCCCAGGGGGGCAGGCCGCCGGGCAGCCGTTCGACGGTGTGGCCGGCGATCCATGCCGCGGCACCGCTGCCGTCCATCGCCCAGCCCAGCGGGATCAGGCAGGCCATCAGGAACACGGTCTTCCAGCTGATCGCGGAATAGGCCTCGTCCATCTTCAGCACGCCGAACACGAGCATGCCGGCGACGCCGGTCATCAGCGCGATCGAGGTCGGCACGCGGCCGGACAGGGCGATCAGCATGGTCACCGCGAAGATCACCATCGCGATGCGGAACTTGTGCGGGCGCTGTTCGCCCTTGGGGTAGTCGGTGACGACGACGAAGTCGCGCTTGGCGGCGGCCTGGCCGAGGTCCTGCCAGATGCTGTGCAGCACCAGCATGTCGCCGGCGCGCAGTGCGATGTTGCGCACGTTCTCGCGCAGCACCGTCTTGTCGCGGTTGATCGCGAGCAGGCTGATGCCGTGCTGGCGGCGCAGCTGCAGTTCGGCGGCGGTCTTGCCGATGAACTTCGAGGTCGGCGGCACCACCGCCTCGGAGATGCCGGCGCGGCTGGGGTTGAACAGGTCGGCGAAGTTGCGCAGGCGCGAGTTCATGCGCAGGAAATGGTTCTGCGCGAAGTCGGCGATCTGCTGGCGATCTCCCATCGCGCCGAGCACGCTACCCACCCAGATGCGCGCGTCCGCCGGTGGCGCCAGCCGCGACTCGTTGCCGGTCTGCAGGGCCAGCAGCAGCGGCGCGTCGTGCAGGGCCTCGGCCTCGCCGAAGGTCATGCCCACCAGCGGGCTGTCGGCGGTGACGGTGAGCTCGTGGACCTCGCCCTCGATGCCATAGGTGCGCGAGAAGTAGCTCTCGGTGCGCGCGGGGGTGACGTTGGCGTCGCCCTCGCGGCGCAGCTTGCGGTCGCCGATGAAGCGGAAGTACAGCAGGCAGGCCGCGAGCAGGCACAGGCCCACCGGCATCGGCGCGAACATGTTCAGCGGCTCGATCGTGGCCGCGCCGGAGGGCAGGTTGGCGTTGGCCGCGGTCAGCAGGTCGTTGAGCAGGATCAGCGGCGAGCTGCCGACCATGGTCAGGGTGCCGCCCATCACGATGGCCGCCGCCAGCGGCAGCAGCATCCGCGCCAGGCTGATGCCGGTGCGCGAGGACAGGCGCGACACCACCGGCAGGTACAGCGCCATCACCGACGGGTTCTGCATCACCGAGGAGTTGAGGCCGGCGATCGCCGACACCAGCAGCAGCAGGCGCTGCTCGACCCCGCGCGAGCGCCGCATCAGCCACGCGGCGAGGCGGTTGAGCGCGCCGGTGCGGTCCAGGCCCATGCCCAGGATCATGGTCGCGATCACGCTCATGACCGCGTTCGAGGAGAAGCCGTTGAACACGTCCTCCGGCTGCACCAGCCCGGTCAGGCCCAGCATCACCAGCACCACCAGCGCGACGAGGTCGGCGCGCACGCGCTGGAACACGAACAGGATCATCGTCAGGCCGACCAGCCCGAGGACGATCTTCATGTCCGTGGTGAGGGCGAGCTGGGTGTCCATCAGGGCGGGGATTCGGAATTCGGGAGTCGGGATTCGGAAAGGCCCGGAATCCACCGCGTGCATGATGGCTGCAGCGAACGTGGTCGCGACTGTCGGACAGCATCCTGGCGATCCGGACCCCGCATCACGGATCCCCGGCCGCTGTTTCCGAATCCCGACTCCCGAATTCCGAAGGCTTCACAACAGCCGAAGGCTGGTCATCCCGGTCGTAAAGCAGGTCCCACACCCCGTGCCCCAGCCGCTGCCCGCGGGTCTCGAAGTGCGTCTGCGGTCGCCAGTCGGGGCGCGGCACGTGGCCGCGCGCGCCGGCGCGGTTGCGCAGTCCCGGGGTGGCGTCGAGCACGTCCCACATCTGCTCGGCATAGTCCTGCCAATCGGTGGCGAGGTGCAAGCGTCCATTCGTCGCAAGCTTGCGCACCAGCAGCGCGGCGAACGCGGGCTGCACAAGTCGGCGCTTGTGGTGGCGCTTCTTGTGCCAGGGGTCGGGGAAGTAGATGCGGATCTCGTCGAGGCTGCCGTCGGCGATCTCGTGCTGCAGCACTTCGACCGCGTCGTGGTGGTAGAGGCGCACGTTGGCGATGCCGTCGGCGGCCAGCGCGTTGAGCAGGCGGCCGACGCCAGGGGCGTGGACCTCGATGCCGACGTGGTCGCGATCCGGGTCACGCGCCGCGGCGAAACGCAGCGCATCGCCGTTGCCGAAGCCGATCTCGAGCACGCACGGCGCGCTGCGCCCGAAGGCGGCGTCGAAGTCGCGCGGCGTGCCGGCGTAGTCGAGGCCGTAGCGCGGCCACAGCTCGTCGAACGCGCGCTGCTGGGCCTCGGTGAAGCGGCCCTGGCGGAGCACGAAGCTGCGGATCTCGCGCCGTCCCTCGGTGGCGGTGAACGGCTTGGGCGGTGCCTTCGCCCCGGGACTGGAGAACGGATCAGTCACGTAGGGCGGGTCTCGACCCGCCGACTCGGCACATGAGACGGCCGGCGTTGACGGCGGTAGCAGGGTGGGCCTGATGGCGGGTCGAGACCCGCCCTACGGGTCATCATCCGACCAGGCCCTCCTCGGGCGACGAGGCGCTGGCGTAGCGCTTGCGCG
>DAOMOU010000106.1:0-7215 GCA_035444525.1 Gammaproteobacteria bacterium
GAAGCGCTTTACAACAGCGAAGCTGGTCAATCTGCTTTCGGTGCGATGCGGGATGCACAGCAGATTTCTCGCTGCGCTCGAAATGACAATTCCAACTTGTTCAGAGGATCCCCTACCCCATCGGAGGCAACACAGTGTTCCGCCCACCAGCTACCGGCATGTCCTCGACGCTGAAGCTGCCGGGCATCAGCGCGCCCGCTGCGTCGACGACCAGGCGCACGCGCTTCGTGCCGTGATAGAAGCTGGCGCGGTACAGGCCGGCGTCATCACCGGTGCCACGCTCGCACAGCAGCGTGATCCTGCCTTGGTCCAGCAGTCGCCGGAACTCGTCGACGTCGAGGCCGAAGCCGCGCGCGACCAGTTCGCCGTCGACCTCGATCTCCGGCACGCCGGCAAGCTCGATCGGGATGGTCCTGGACATGTCGCGTTCCTCCGTCGGGCAGCGCGGATTCCGCCGGAGCGGGAAGCCGCTCCACCATGGCCACAGCCTCGCCCCCCGGCCCGGCCGCCTCCTTGACCTGCGTCAAGCCTGGATCAGGCGCGGGGCGTCCGCGATGACGCTCATGCCACGCGCGATCAAGAAGACAAACGTAGGAGCGGGCCATGCCCGCGACCCGGTGCCGGTGTCCCGCAGGGACGACGACGTTGTACGCCTCGTCCCGCGCGTGGCAACGCGTTCATCCGTGTCGCACGTCCAGTGTTTCGCGGCGCGGTTGCGCCCATGGGGCGCTCCTGCACGATTCCATGCCTTGATCGCAGCTTGGGATCAGCTGCGCAGGACGTGGTGCGCCATGTCGTCAAGCACCGCCGGCTTGAGGATGCGCATGTCGCGCCGGTCCACTTCCAGGACGCCCTCGTCCTGCAGGCGGCGCAGCACGCGGCTGACCGTTTCCGGCGCCAGCCTCAAGTAGTTGGCGATGTCGGTGCGGGCCATCGTCAGCCGCATCCGGTTCGGCGAGAAACCGCGCTCGGCGAAGCGCCGCGACAGCAACACCAGGAACGCCGCCAATCGCTCGTCTGCGGTGAAGTTGCCGGCCAGCAGCGAGGCCTTGCCGATGTCCTGGCTGAGCAGGTTGAACAGGTGCCGCTGCAGGCCCGGCATGCGGCTGGCCAGGGTGGCCATCATCGGGAACGAGAACCGGCACAGCATCACCGTGTCCAGCGCCACCGCGTTGCAGGGATAGCGCGAGCTGGCGATGGCGCTGAGCCCGATCACCTCGCCGGGCAGGAAGAAGCCCAGCACCTGCTCGCGCCCGCTGGCATCGTTGACATAGGTCTTGACGGTGCCGGCGCGGACCGCGGCGATGGCGTTGAACGGATCGCCCTCGCGGAAGATGTGGTCGCCCTCGCGGAACGGGCCGACGTGCTCGACCAGCACGTGCAGGTCGCGCAGCTGGGTCTTGTCGTAACCCTCGGCCAGGCACGCGGAGGAAAACGCGCAGGTGCTGCAGAAGTTGAGCTCGTCGCCGTCGTCGGCAATCGGGGTGCCCGACAGCACGGTCAATGGTTGTTCACGCACGCTCACCGCCCTGGCTGACGCTTCTCAGATGGTCCGGGAATAGCGCGCCCCTTCGGAGGGAGTCCCGAGATACCGGTCGAAGCACATGGCAATGATACGCAACAGCGCCCGTCCGCGGGGCGTGGCGCGGATCGTGCCCGGCGGACACTGCACCAGGCCGTCATCCTGCAGCGGTCGCAGCGCCGCCAGCGCGTCGGCGAAATACACGCCAAAATCGATGCCGTAGGCCTTCTCGACGCGGCGCACGTCGATCTCGCCCTGGCACATCAGCTGCTGGATCACGTCGGCGCGCAGGACGTCGTCGTTGCCAAGCATCAGCCCGCGCCAGATCGGCAGCCGGCCCTCGTCGACCGCGGCCTCCCACGACGGCAGGTCGCGGTGGTTCTGGGTGAAGCTGTCGCCGACGTGGCTGATCGCGCTGACGCCGAAGCCGATCAGGTCGGTCTGGGCGTGGGTGGTGTAGCCCATGAAGTTGCGGTGCAGGCCGCCCTCGCGCTGGGCCCGGGCCAGCTCGTCGCCGGGCAGCGCGAAGTGGTCCATGCCGATGTATTCGTAACCGGCCTCGCCCAGCCGTTCCACCGCCAGCCCGAGCAGGGCCAGCTTGTCCTCGGGGCTCGGCAGGTCCTCGTCCTTGATCTGGCGCTGCGCCTTGAACAGGCGCGGCATGTGCGCGTAGCCGTAGATCGCCAGCCGGTCGGGGCGCGCCGCGACCACCGTGTCGAGGGTGCGGCCGAAGCCTTCCAGGGTCTGCTTGGGCAGGCCGTAGATCAGGTCGACGTTGACCGAGCGCATGCCGAAGCGGCGGCAGGCGTCGATGATGGCGAGGGTTTCGTCGACGCTTTGCTCGCGATTGACCGCCTTCTGCACCGCCGGGTCGAAGTCCTGCACGCCGAGACTGGTTCGATTGAAACCAATGGCCGACAGCAGCTCGACGTCGGCCGGGGTGACGAAGCGCGGGTCCAGTTCGATCGAGAAATCCCGGTCCAGCGCGCTGCTGAAGCTGAAGTGGCGGCCGAGGCTGCCGACCAGCTCGCCGAGCAGGCGCGGCGCCAGGAAGTTCGGGGTGCCGCCGCCCAGGTGCAGCTGCATCACCTCGCGGTCGCGGTCGAACAGCGGCGCGATCGAGGCGATCTCGCGCTGCAGGCGGTCGAGGTAGATCCGGCCCCTGGCCTCGTCGCGGGTGATGATGCGGTTGCAGCCGCAGTAGAAGCAGGGGCTCTGGCAGTACGGGATATGGACGTACAGCGACAGCTGGCGCGGGATCGGATCTTCGTTGCTGCGCCGGGCGAGGCCGCGGAAATCGGCCTCGCCGAAGCCCTCGGCGAAGTGCGGCGCGGTCGGATACGAGGTGTAGCGCGGCCCGGGCCGGTCGTAGCGGCGCAACAGGTCGGCGTCGAAGTGCCAGGTGCGCGATGGATTGACGGGCGATAGCGTCTGCATGTGGCGGAGTATCGGACGGTGTCCGGCGCCGGCGCCTTGACCCTGATCAAGGCCCGTGGCCGGTCGTCGCGCGGACCAGCGCCGGGCTTTCCGTCGTTCCCGCCGGGGCTGGCCGGCCGCGGGTCCGGCGGCGCGCCGGGCAATGCTTCCCGCAGCCCGCCGGCGCGGGAATGCCGGCCTGCCAACGCACGGGGCCCGGGCACCGCCGACGCGCGGCTTTGACAAAAGCGCCAAAAGTGGGAATCTCTTGCCTGCGGAGCGGACCACATCCGCCCGGAACGTGCCTTGATTCCAATCAACGACGTAAAATGTCCGTTCCGATTAACGTTCACGCCGTTTGATCCGTGAGGATGACCATGCAGCAGGCTGGTACAGAAACCTACAACGACAAGGTGGTGCGCCAGTTCTCGGTGATGACCGTGGTCTGGGGCATCGTCGGCATGCTGGTGGGGGTGATCATCGCCGCCCAGCTGTACTGGCCGGACCTCACCCATGGCATCGAGTGGCTCAGCTACGGCCGCCTGCGGCCGCTGCACACCAATGCGGTGATCTTCGCCTTCGGCGGCTGCGCGCTGTTCGCGACCAGCCTGCACGTGGTCCAGCGCACCTGCCACGTCCGCCTGCTGTCGGACAAGCTGGCGGCCTTCGTGTTCTGGGGCTGGCAGGCGGTGATCGTCGCCGCGGCGATCACGTTGCCGCTGGGCTGGACCCAGGGCAAGGAGTACGCCGAGCTGGAGTGGCCGATCGACATCCTGATCACGGTGGTCTGGGTGGCCTACGCGGTGCTGTTCCTGGGCACCATCGCCAAGCGCAAGGTCAAGCACATCTACGTGGCGAACTGGTTCTTCGCCGCCTACATCATCGCCATCGCCCTGCTGCACATCGTCAACAACATCTCGATCCCGGTCGGGCTGGACAAGTCGTACAGCATCTACACCGGCGCGGTCGACGCGATGGTGCAGTGGTGGTACGGCCACAACGCGGTGGGCTTCCTGCTGACCGCCGGCTTCCTCGGCATGATGTACTACTTCGTGCCCAAGCAGGCCGGGCGCCCGGTGTACTCGTACCGGCTGTCGATCGTGCATTTCTGGGCGCTGATCGCGGTGTACATGTGGGCCGGCCCGCACCACCTGCACTACACCGCCCTGCCCGACTGGGTGCAGTCGGTGGGCATGGTGTTCTCGCTGATCCTGCTGGCGCCGAGCTGGGGCGGCGCGATCAACGGCATCATGACCCTCTCGGGCGTGTGGCACAAACTGCGCACCGACCCGATCCTGAAGTTCCTCATCGTCGCGCTCAGCTTCTACATGATCGCCACCTTCGAGGGGCCGATGATGTCGATCAAGACGGTCAACTCGCTGTCGCACTACACCGACTGGACCGTCGGCCACGTCCACGCCGGCGCGCTGGGCTGGGTGGCGATGATCTCGATCGGCTCGATCTACGCGCTGCTGCCGCGCCTGCTCGGCCTGCGCGAGATGTACTCGGTCAAGTGGATCGACTGGCACTTCTGGCTGCACACCATCGGCGTGGTGCTGTACATCGCCGCGATGTGGATCGCCGGGGTGATGCAGGGCCTGATGTGGCGCGCCACCAATGACGACGGCACCCTGACCTACAGTTTCGTCGAGGCCCTCAACGCGACGTACCCGTACTACCTGGTGCGCCTGCTCGGCGGCGTGGTGATCCTGGCCGGCATGTTCCTGATGGCGTTCAACCTATGGAAGACCTACCGCCTCGGCCAGGCGGTCGCCGCCGACCAGCCGGTGCTGCCACCCGACCCGGCACATGCGGTCGCACCGGCCGCGGCGCAGGCACGCGCAGGAGCCAAGGCATGAGCGAGCAGAAACCCCACGGCCACGAGAAGGTCGAGAAGAACATCGGCCTGATGGCGGTGCTGATCGCGGTCGCGGTGTCCTTCGGCGGCCTGGCCGAGATCGTGCCGCTGATGTACCAGGCCGAGGCGATCGAACCGCTGCCGGGGGTCAAGCCCTACCCCGCACTGGAACTCGCGGGCCGCGACGTGTACGTGCGCGAGGGCTGCTACAACTGCCACTCGCAGATGGTGCGCACCCTGCGCTTCGAAACCGAGCGCTACGGCCACTATTCGCTGGCCGGTGAATCGGTCTATGACCGCCCGTTCCAGTGGGGCTCCAAGCGCACCGGGCCGGACCTCGCCCGCGTCGGCGGCCGCTACTCGGACGACTGGCATCGCGTGCACCTGATCAACCCGCGAGACGTGGTGCCGGAGTCGAACATGCCCGCCTACCCGTGGCTGGCCGAACGCAACGTCGACCGAGACAAGACCTTGCGCCGGATGGAGGCGCTGCGCCGCATCGGCGATCCCTACAGCGACGAGGACATCGCGCTGGCGCCCGACGAGGTCGCCGGCAAGACCGAACTCGACGCCGTGGTCGCCTACCTGCAGGGCCTCGGCCGCCACGCGCCCAAGGGAGGCGAAGCGCCATGATCCAGGGCATCGTCACCATCGTGCTGCTGCTGTGCTTCGTCGGCGGCTGCATCTGGGCCTGGAGCCCGAAACGCAAACCTGATTTCGACGCCGCGGCCCGCCTGCCGTTCAACGATGACGAGGAGCAGTCCTGATGAGCACGGGTTGGTCCTGGTACGTCATCTTCCTGGTGGTATTGAACATCGGCGGCTGCGCCTGGCTGCTGTGGTGGACCGCGCGCCGCCGCCCCGGCGATCCCAAGCCGGAGGAAACCAGCCATTACTGGGACGGCGACATCACCGAATACAACAAGCCCCTGCCGCGCTGGTGGATCATCGGGTTCTACCTGACCATCGCCTTCAGCATCGGCTACCTGATCTGGTACCCGGGCTTCGGCAACCTGCCCGGCATCGCCGGCTGGACCTCGGCCGGCGAGCATGATGCCGACAAGGCGCGCCGCGATGCACAGCTCGAGGAAACCTTCGGCCAGTACACCGGCCAGCCGTTCGCGCAGCTGGCGGCTGATCCGAAGGCGATGGAGCTGGGCCGATCGATCTTCGCCAACACCTGCGCCGCCTGCCACGGCTCGTCCGCGCAGGGCGCGCCGGGCTATCCCAACCTGACCGACAATGTCTGGAACTGGGGCGGCGAGCCGGACCGCATCCTGGAGACCGTGCTCGACGGCCGCGAAGGCGTCATGGCCCCGCTCGGCACGGTTTTGACGGGCATGGGCGGCGATGTCGCGATCACCCAGGCCGCGGCCTACGTGCGCGCCCTGCGCAGTGACGACATCGAGGCCACGCTGCGCAACGACTTCATGGCCGCGCGCGGCAAGAAGTACTTCGACGGCCTGTGCATGGCCTGCCACGGCATCGACGGCACGGGCAACCAGGACCTCGGTGCACCGGACCTGACCTCGCACAGCACCCCGCTGTATCCGAACACGCTCGAGAGCATCCGCACGACGATCATCGAGGGGCGCCACGGCGTCATGCCCGCGCACCGCGACCTGCTCGGCGAGACCCGCTCGCGGTTGGTGGCGGCCTACGTCTGGTCGCTGTCACAATCCGCGGAGGCAGGAGCTTCCACGGAACAGCAATGACCGACTTCACCCAGCCGCGCTTCGACCACCCGCCGCGCCCCATGGCGCAGCGGGTGGGTGCCATCCTGTGGCCGAGCTTCTTCGCCGCGGGCATCTGCACGATGGTCTTCTTCGCCTTCATCGACCCGATCGAGCTGCGCGACATGACCTTCCCCGACCTTCCGGTCTCGCGCCAGCTGGGCTACACCATCGGTTTCTTCATGTTCTGGCTGGCGACGGCCTCGTCCAGCCTGTTCACCTGGATCCTGCTGCGGCCGGCGAGCCGCTTCAACCGGGCGCTTCCGCCCGAGTGACGGCCGGCACCGGAACACTCTGTCGCGTCCGCCAACGGCGCGACCACGCATAATGGGCGGTGCCGGCGCGCCGCCGCGCCAATGTTTCCCGCCACGCCGTGCCCGCGCCGGTGGAGCCCCGAGAATGAAACGCCCAGTCCCCCACCCCTCCAGCAAACCCCCGAACGGATCCGCCGGGGCGACGCGATGAGCCGCCACATTCCCATCGACGTCATCGACGAAGGCGGTTCGGCCTACGTCAAGGAGCGCAAGATCTACCCGCGCGACGTCTCCGGCCCACTCAACCGGCTGCGGGTGGCGGCGGTGTTCTGGCTGCTGGGCATGTTCTACCTGTTCCCGTGGCTGCGCTGGGACGGACGCCAGGCGGTGCTGTTCGACCTGCCGGCGCGCAAGTTCCACGTCTTCGGCCTGA
>DAOMOU010000107.1:0-7132 GCA_035444525.1 Gammaproteobacteria bacterium
CGGATCCTTTTCACATCCACGAGGCGCTCGCGGTCGGCGAGCAGCGCCTGCTGGGCGAAGTGATCCAGCTCTCCGGCGACACCATCACGGCGCAGGTCTACGAGGACACCACCGGGCTCAAGCCCGGCGATCCGGTCGAGGGCACGGGGCTGCCGCTGTCGGTGGCGCTCGGCCCGGGCATTCTCGGCCGGATTTTCGACGGCCTGCTGCGGCCGCTGGGCGACGTGACCGAGCACTGGTTCAAGCCGGGACTCGCCGCCAAGCGGACCGGCAGCTTTGCGTTCACGCCCTCGGTGGAGAAAGACCAGCAGCTCGCCGCCGGCGCGATCTTCGGCGAGGTCGCCGGCCAGGGCCCCGGGCGCGCCTGCCTGGTGCCGCCGAACGTCGCCGGTCGCGTGGTGTCGATCGTGGCGCCGGGCGAGTATCGCGAGGACGCCACGCTGCTGGTGCTGGAAGACGAGCACGGCAAGCGCCGCGAGCTGTCGATGCAGCACGACTGGCCGGTGCGCCGGCCGCGGCCCGCGGCCGCGCGCCTGCCGGCGGATGCGCCGATGGTCACCGGCCAGCGCATTCTCGACACCCTGTTTCCGGTAGCGCGCGGCGGGCGCGCCGCCCTGCCCGGCGGCTTCGGCACCGGCAAGACCGTGCTGCAGGAAAGCCTCGCCAAGTGGTGCGACGCGGACATCATCATCTACGTGGGCTGCGGCGAACGCGGCAACGAGATGGCCGAGGTGCTGGACGAGTTTCCCGAGCTCGAGGATCCGCGTACCGGCCGGCCGCTGATGGAGCGCACGGTAATCATCGCCAACACCTCGAACATGCCGGTGGCGGCGCGCGAGGCCTCGATCTACACCGCCATCACCGTGGCGGAGTATTTCCGCGACCAGGGCCTGAACGTGGCGCTGATGGCCGACTCCACCAGCCGCTGGGCGGAGGCGCTGCGCGAAGTGTCCGGCCGGCTCGGCGAGCTGCCGGGCGAGTCCGGCTATCCGGCCTACCTGGCCTCACGGCTGGCGGATTTCTACGAGCGCGCGGCGCGCGTCAAGACGCTGTGCGGCAAGGAAGGCACAGTGACGGTGATCGGCGCGGTGAGCCCGCCGGCCGGCGACTTCTCCGAGCCCGTGACCAGCCACACCAAGCGCTACGTGCGCAGCTTCTGGGCGCTGGACCGCAGCCGCGCGCAGGCGCGCTTCTATCCGGCGATCCACCCGCTGACCAGCTACGCGGAGGACGTCGACACGCTGGCGCGCTGGTGGCAGTCGCAGGGCAACTCGGACTGGAAGGAGCACCGCCGCCGGCTGCTGACCCTGCTCGAGCAGCAGGCCAAGCTGGAGCGCATGGCGCGCATCGTCGGCAAGGACGCGTTGCCCGATGAGCAGCAGATGACGCTGCTCGCCGCAGACCTCATGAACGAGGGCTTCCTGCGGCAGAGCTCCTTCTCGGATATCGACCGCTACTGCTCGCCGAAGCGGCAGACGGCCATGCTGGGGTTGATGATGCAGTTCATCGACCAGGCCGAGGAAGCGGTCGGCCGCGGCATCGCGCCGGCGAAGATCCACGCCATGCCGATCCTGCGCAAGTTGCAGCGGCTCGGCGAGGAGTTCGCCGAGGACCAGGTGGACGACAAGCCGAAGGTGGCCCGGGAGATCGGGGATGCCTTCGCCCAGCTCGAGAAACAGGAGGCCGCCAATGCGAGCTGACGTGATCCTGCACGGTGCGGCCCACCGGCTGGAGGGGCCGCTGCTGTTCGCGCGGCGCGATGCCGACGTGGCGCTCAACGACGCGGTCGAGGTGATCGGCGGCGACGGCAGCGCGCGCGTCGGGCGCGTGTCGGCGGTGGACGAGGAGAACATGGTGATCGAGGTGCTCGAGTCCACCACCGGGCTCGGCCTCGACGAGACGCGCATCCGCATCCTGCACCGGCCGCTGGAAATGGCGGTCGGCCCCAACCTGCCCGGGCGCGTGTTCAACAGCGTCGGCCAGCCGATCGACGGCGGCCCGCCGGTGCCGGCCGAGCAGATGATGCGCATCGACGGGCTGGCCATCAATCCGGCGGCGCGCGATCTGCCGCGCGATTTCATCGAGACATCCATCTCGACCATCGACCTGATGAACAGCCTGGTGCGCGGCCAGAAGCTGCCGCTGTTCTCCTGCGGCGGCCTGCCGCACGACCGCCTCGCCACGCAGATCGCGCAGCGCGCGCGGCTGCGCGATGCGGCGGCCGGCGAGTTCTGCGTGGTGTTCGTCGGCATCGGCGTGCCCTACGACGTGGCGGCGAGCTTCACTCATGCCATGGAGGAATCCGGCGCGCTGGCGCACACCGTCATGTTCCTCAACCACGCCGACGAGCCGTCCACGCAGCGGTTGCTCACACCGCGCTTCGCGCTCACCGCGGCCGAGTACCTGGCCTTCGTCGAGGGCCGCCACGTGCTGGTGGTCATGACCGACATGACCAACTACTGCGAGGCGCTGCGCGAGGTGTCGGCCAGCCACGGCGAGATCCCGAGCCGCAAGGGCTATCCGGGCTACATGTACTCCGACCTGGCCACCATCTTCGAGCGCGCCGGCTGCATCCGCGGGCTGCCCGGCACGCTGACGCAGCTGCCGATCCTGACCATGCCCGGCGACGACATCGGCCACCCGATCCCGGACCTGACGGGCTACATCACCGAGGGCCAGATCGTGCTGGGCCGCGAGCTGGACCGCAAGGGCGTGTTCCCGCCGGTCGAGGTGCTGCCGAGCCTGTCGCGGCTGATGGACGCGGGCACCGGCAAGGGTTACACGCACAAGGATCACCCGGCGCTCGCGCACCAGCTGTTCGCGTCTTATGCGCGCGCCAACAAGGTGCGGGTGCTGGCCTCGGTGATGGGCGTCGAGGGGCTGCCGGAGAACGACCGCAAGTTCCTCGAGTTCGGCGACGCCTTCGAGACCCGCTTCGTCGCCCAGGACGGCCCGCGCACGCTGGAGCAGACCATGGCGCTGGGCTGGGAGCTGTTGCGCGCGCTGCCGCCCTCGGAGATGACGCGCCTCTCCAGCGCCCAGCTCGCCGAGTACATCGAGATCGAGGACGCCGGCGTCGCACCGGGGGGCGCGGCCGGCGCCGGATCGGCCGCGGAGCTCGCCGAGGCGGAGGCCGCCAGCGAAGGCTCGGGGTACTAGCCAATGCCAGAGGCCGGCCTCAGCCCGACGCGCAGCGCCTTCCTCGAGCTCAAGGAGGAACGCCAGCTCGTCCGCGAAGGCTTCGAGTTCCTGGACGAGAAACGCGTCATCCTCGCGCAGGAAATGCTCAAGCGACTGGAGGCCTGGCGCAAGGCGCGCGACGAATACGATGCGCTGCATGACGTGGCCGCAGGCGCGCTGGCGCGCGCGCTGGGCCGCCACGGCGCGGACGGCATCGGCATCTATCCCACGGTGCGGATGGAGCAGGCCGCCATTCACCTGACGGAACATCGCTTCCTCGGCGTCAATCTGCTGGACGGCGAGTTCGATGCCGGCTGGAAAAAGGGGACAGTCCCCAATTCCGCCGGAATTGGGGACTGTCCCCAAATCCCACCGGCGGTGAATCCCAGCCCGGAGGCGGAGCGCTGCCGCGAGGCTTTCCGCGCGCTGGTGCCGCTGGCCTTCGAAATGGCGGTGATGCGCACCAGCCTGGAGCGGCTCATCCGCGAGTACATCCGCACGGAGCGGCGCGCCCGCGCGCTCGAGAACGTCGTGCTGCCTGAGATCGAGGGCTCGCTGCGCTTCATGGACGAGCAGCTCGAGGCCATGGACCAGGAAGAAGCCATCCGCGTGCGCAACGCCGGGCGCTGACAAAACGGGGTCAGACCAAAACGGGGTCAGACACCAGTTTCACTGGCGAAACTGGTGTCTGACCCCGTTTTGGTCTGACCCCGTTTCTGGTCGGACCCCGTTTCGAGGAGTTAAGCTAGGCGCCTGCCAACGGGAGCCTCCTATGCTGAAGCCAGCGCTGATCGCTTTTTCCGCCGTCGCCCTCGCCGGTTGCGGCACCGTCATCGATTTCGGGCCCGAACCCGGCACCCCCGGGGACGAAGGCCACTGGCACTACCAGCCCGAGCTGCACGGCCCCGGCGCGGCCCCACGGCCGGACGGCGAGGCCCCGGCCGCTGCACAACAGGCGCCTGCACCCGCACCGGCCACCCAACCGGCGGCGCCGGCCGCAGCATCCAGCCCGGCAGCCCCGCAGCAGCCGGTGCTGCCTCCCCCGCCCCCTGCCACCACCTCGGCGCCCGGGCCGACCTCCGAAGCCATGTTCAACGACGCCATCCGGCGGGCGGTGGAGTCCGGCGACATCGACCGCGCCCTGCGCCTGCTGGAAGAGGCCGAGCGCCTCGGCTCGCGCAGCGCCCGGCCCACCTTCATCGAGGCGGTCGGCGGGCGCAACGGCCAGTGACCGCATTGCATCATTTCAGATGCATTTAGACTTGGACTAAATCCATATACAAATCAGTTGCATAGATCTTCCTCTCCCTGTATTAATGCATCTGTGATGCCTTAATAACAGACCGGCGCAAGTACAGCCGGCGAAGGCGTCGCAGGCGCAAGCAGTCGCAAGTCGATCTCTGGGAGGGGACGCACATGGGGAACTCATCCGGCGGTGAGCACCGCCTTCATTCGCATTGGATTGCGGCCGCGCTGCTCGCGCTGTCGCTGGCGGTCGCCGGCTGCAGCGGCGACGACGGCGCCACCGGCCCCGCGGGGCCTGCCGGCCAGCCCGGGCCGGCCGGTCCGCCGGGAGCGCCCGGCACACCCGGCGCACCAGGCACGCCCGCGCCCACCGGCATGCCCACCGACCTCGCCATCGAGATCACCGACGTCGAGATCGCCAGCCCGCCAGTGGTCACCTTCACGGTGCGCAACCAGGACGGCGTGGGTTACGGCGAGCTTGCGGCCAGCCAGATCGCCTGGACGATCGCCAAGCTGGTGCCGGACGGCGCCACGCACACCTGGCGCAGCTACATCCGGCGCGTGCGCGCGGCGCGGCCCGCCGCGGTCACGGGCTGGCGCGACGAGCCGGCCATGGCCTCGGCCATCCAGTCGGATTCCGAGCCCGGCACGCGCGGCACGCTGGAGCACCTCGGCAACGGCGAATACCGCTACACCTTCGACACCGACATCGCCGCCGTGACCGAGCCCGTGGCGGTCGAGTACGAGCCGACGCTCACGCACCGCGTCGCGCTGCAGGTCAACGCGCCGCTGCCGCGCAGCAACGCCTGGCTCGACTTCGTGCCCGCCTCGCCCGGCGCCGCGCCGACCATCACCCGCAACATCGCCACCACCGAGTCATGCAACAGCTGCCACCTGAACCTCGGCAAGCACGGCGGCTCGGCGCGCGTCGAGGTCGAATATTGCGTGACCTGCCACAACCCCGAGCACACTGACCCGAACAGCGGCGAGAGCCTCGACATGGCGGTGATGATCCACAAGATCCATCGCGGCACGGCGCTGCCCCGCGTGGCGGACGGCGAACGTTACCTGGTGTGGGGTTTCAGCGCGGCGCCGAAGGAGTTCGACCGGGTGGTGTATCCCTTCGAGCGACGCGCGCGCCACGGCGGCGCAGCCATGCAGGCGGTCGCCTGCCAGAAGTGCCACACCGACGATGCCGACTGGGCAGCCGAGTTCAAGAGCACGCCGACGCCCGACGGCGGCAACTGGAAGAACGTGTTCTCGAAGGCCGCCTGCGCCTCCTGCCACGAGGACGTCCCGGGACTCGGACCGGCCGGCGCGCCCTGGATCGACCCCACCAAGGCCGACCACACGGCCTACACGGAAAACGACTGCGGCTTCTGCCACCGCGACGGCGGGCTGATGCCGACGCCGGAGCAGGCGCATCGCCTCGACCTGTTCGAGCGGGCGCGCAGCATGCAGACACTCATCGCCGGCGCGCCGGCGTTCGACGCCGCGGCGGACACGCTCACCTACCGGGTGCGCATCGAGGATGCCGATGGCGTCGATCGCACGCCGGACGCCACCTGGCAGATCTCGCTGCCCTACCCCACGGTCGATTACCGCACCCGCGGCGTCGGCGCGGGCGACGACCAGGCACCCAACCACACGGGCATCACCGTGGCCGGGCTGACGCCCGACAGCGAGGGCTTCTACACCGTCGTGCAGGCGCTCAACGCCAACCAGGTCGATGCCATGGTTGCAGCGGGCGGCTCCGGTACGCTGGTGCTGCGCGCGGCGCTGGCGGATGCCGGCGACACGCTGTACATCCCCAACGTCACGACCGCCTTCGCGATCAGCGACGCGACGCCGGTGCCGCGGCGCGACCCCGTGCTGGCGTGGGAAGGCTGCCGCAACTGCCACATGGGCCTGACCAACCACGGCGCCGGCACGGCGTACAACGACAACGCCCAGACCTGCGCCGTATGCCACAACTCGAACTGGTATCACGAGGCCGGTGGCGGCGCGATGCGCGCCTGGTGGACCGACCCCGCTTCACCGACCGGCGGCGTGCCGCGCAACCAGGGCTTCATGACCACCATCCACGGCGTGCACAACAACTCGGGCTTCATGCGGACGGCCTTCGCCAACGGCAAAACGCCGGTCGTCTTCCCGGCCATGGCGCCGGGCAATGCCGGCGACCGCAGCCTGCGCAACTGCCTGCAGTGCCACGTGGACGGCGCCTTCGAGCTGCCATTGCCGGAGGGCATCGCCGGCCCGAGCATCGGCGCGCTCGGGGACATCAACGACGTCGACCTGCACGTGAAACTGACGCCGGCCGCCGGCGCCTGCGCCTCGTGCCACGTCGACTACAGCCGGGTCGACCTCACCACCGGCATGAGTACGGACCCGGCGTGGAACCACTTCAAGACGATGGGAGGCGGCATCTCCTTCGGTTGGACCTGGGGGATGCCGGATATGCAGGGTGAAGCCTGCGCGTTGTGCCACGGGCCGGGCGCGTCCTTCGACCTCAGGCCTGCGCACGGCCTGTAAGCCGCTCGCCAGAGGCGGCAAGGCCACGGGGCCCCGCAAGGGGCCCCGTTTTTTTGGCAGGCCGGTGACAGGGCGAAACCGGGGTCAGACCCCCATTTTTTCAAAATGGGGGTCTGACCCCGGTTTCCCCGATTTGCCGACCATGCGGAAGATGGCGGCGAACAAGAGCAGCGCC
>DAOMOU010000108.1:0-7118 GCA_035444525.1 Gammaproteobacteria bacterium
CGCAGCCTGCAGACCGCGGCCGAGAACCTGTCGGCCTCGCGCTCGCGCATCATGGACGCGGACTTCGCCGCCGAGACGGCCGCGCTGACCCGCGCCCAGATCCTGCAGCAGGCCGGCGTGGCCATGCTGGCGCAGGCCAACGCGGCGCCGCAGAGCGTCCTGAACCTGCTCCGCTAGGTCCAGGCCGCAAGCCCGGATCCCGGGATGGCAAGGCGGCCGGTGCGGGCATGTGCCCGGCCGGCCGCCGCCCACCCCGGGACCCCGGATGAAGTTTCCAGGAGTTCATCGGCATGGCAGGCATTTCCTCCCTCGGCGTCGGCTCAGGACTGGACCTCAACTCCCTGGTCCGGCAGCTCGTCGCCGCCGAGCGGGCGCCGGCCGACGCTCGCCTCAACCGCCTCGAGTCGAGGGTCGAGTCCCAGATCTCCGGCCTCGGCCAGGTCAAGAGCAGCCTGGCCAAGCTCGAAGAGGCGTTGGCCAGGCTCACGGGCGTGGAAGACGCCCGCAGCGTCCGGCTGTCCGACGAGACGGCCTTCTCGGCCACCGCCACGGCGGCCGCCGACGTGGGCCGCTACAACATCGAAGTTTTCGAGCTGGCCCGCGCCCAGTCGCTGGCCAGCCTGGGCTTCGCCGATCCAGACGCCCCTCTCGGCGCCGGCGACCTGACGATTTCTCTCGGTGCCGGCGATCCGGTTACCGTGACCATCGCCGAGGGCGCCAACAGCCTGCGCGACGTGCGCGACGCCATCAACGGGGCGGACGCCGGCGTGCTGGCGACCCTGGTGCGCGACGGCGCCGAGTGGCGATTGCTGCTCAGCGCCGAGGAAAGCGGCCTGGCGAACACGGTCAGCGTATCGGTCTCCGGGAGCCTGCACGCCAACCTCGCCTCGGCCGCCATGACCGAGACGGTCACGCCGGCGGACGCGCGCTTCAGCGTGGCCGGCCTGGAGTTGACCAGTTCCTCGAACGTGGTCGACGACGTGTTGCCCGGCGTCACGCTGAACCTGCGGCGCATTACCGAGGCGCCGGTCGAGCTCGCCGTGGGCCGGGACGCGGAAGCGACCCGCGCGGCGCTGGACGAGTTCGTCACCGCCTACAACGCGATGATCGACCTGGCCGCCAGCCTGTCGAGCTTCAATACCGAGACCGGCACGCGGGCGGCCCTGAACGGCGACTCCACGCTCCGGGCCATCCGTGGCGCGTTGCCTGCGGCGCTCGGCGCGGATACCGGCGCGGGCTGGAACGCCGTCGAGCTCGGGCTGCGCTCGGACCGCAACGGCAAGCTCAGCGTCGACGACGAGGCCTTCGCCGCCCGCCTGGCGGAGAATCCTGCCCAGGCCCTGGCCTCGCTGCGCGGCTTCGGCGAGGCGCTGGCCGGCAACATCGGCATCTACACCGACACGGGCGGGGTGCTGGCCACGCGCACGGAGAGCCTGCAGTCTTCGCTGCGCTCACTGGAGCTGCGGCGTGACCAGCTCGACCGCCGCATGGAGAGCGTCGAGGCACGGCTGGTCAGGCAATTCACGGCTCTCGACCAGATGATTTCGCAGATGCAGAACACCAGCAGTTTCCTTGCGTCCCGCCTGGCCACCCTGCCGGTGCCCGGGGCCTGAGGCCGTGCTCGCCAGACCAGCAGGCCCATCGAGAGGCCGGGAATCGAACGACATGAATCCACACAGCATGCGCAGCGCACTGAAAGAATACGAGCAGGTCGGCGTCCGCTCGCAGGTCGAGGGCGCGCCACCCGAGCGCCTCGTGCAGCTGATGCTGGAAGGGGCCCTTGATCGCGTCAGCCTGGCGCGCGGCGACATGGAAAACGGCCAGATTGCCGCCAAGGGCGAGCGCATCGGCAAGGCCATCAGCCTGGTGGAGGGCTTGCGCGCCACGCTCGATCATGAGCGCGGCGGCGAGCTGGCCGGCAACCTCGATGCGCTGTACGAGTACATCTCGCGTCGCCTGACCGAGGCCAACCTGCGCAACGACGTGGCGATCCTCGATGAGGTATCGCGCCTGCTGCGCGAGATCAAGCAGGCCTGGGACCGCATCGTCGGCGGCCCGGAGTTCGCGCCATGATGCCGGCACCCGTGCCGCGGCCGGAGGGCGCCGGGCCGCAGGCCGCCCTGGCGGCCCTGCTGGAGACCGCCCATGCCCTGGACGCCGCGGCCGCAGCGGACGCCTGGGACGAGGCCATGGAGCTCGAAGCCCTGTGCCGCGCACTGCTCGAGGAGCTGCTGAGCGGGCCGCAGGACCTGGCCCAGGCGGAAGCGATCGAGACCGTGGCCGTCATCTACCGCCGCGTCATGAGCCTCGCCGAGAACTGCCGTGCGGCGGTGGCCGAGGAACTCAACCAGCTGCGCCAGGGACGCCGGGCCAGCAGCGCCTACAACGCGGAGCGCGGTGCTTGAATTCCAGCGTCCTCGAAGGCCGGCTCAGCTGGGAGGGCGCCCTGCCGCTCGACTGGCGGGCGCTCGATCGACTGCCTGGCCGGGACCAGCTGGCACGCACGGACGAACGCAACATCGCGCTGCTGAACGCGCTGACACTGATCGAGGAAGGCTCGACCCGCCAGACCGAAGAGCCGTCGCCCTTGATTGCGCAAATGGAGCGGCTCGAGGCCAAGTTCGACCTGGTGCTGACGCTGCTGACCGAGGCGCTGCTGCCGGAATCGGTGATGCCGGGGCTGGTACACATGCGCCTGTCGTCCCGCGGGCTGGTGTTCGAGCCCGGCGATGCAGTCGAGCCCGGCTCGCCGATCGAGCTGAGCATTCACTTCAGCGCCAGCCTGCCGCGGCCGGTGGTGCTGTACGGCGTGGTGATCGAGCCCTTGCCAGGCGAGGAAGGGCAGGTCTCGGTCGAGTTCCGCCCGCACGATCCGGCCGTCAAGGAACGCCTGGAGCGGCTGGTGTTCCGCCGCCATCGCCGCAGTATCGCCCAGCAGCGGCCCAAGACCGCCCAATAGCCTCCCGTACGCCCCCCCGTCAGAAATGTGACGCCAATCGTTTAAGCTTGGCCCGCGTCCGTTAACATAAGCACCGCCTTGCGCCTGTCGGGGACCGGGAGTCCGGTCTCGGGGCGGCGCACACAAGAAGACGGAACGGATAGCACAGGGTTGACCAGGCGCAAGCCTGCCGGGGACACATGGAGCCGAGTCGCTCAGGACAAGTGGACGCTGCGTCGCTGGAGCGACTGCCGCCGGCGATGATCGTGGTGGCGGACAGCGAAATCGCGGACGAGTTGTCCGGCGCGCTGGCCTTTATCGGCCTGCGTTGCGAGGTCGTCCCGCCGGACTCCATCGCGGAGCATGCCGACGCCGGCGACCGCTGGTCCGCCGTGATGCTGTGCGACGGCGTGGGCGGCCCCGCCCTCAAGATGCTCGACGGCTGGCACGACGGCCCGCCGGTGATCGCCGTCGGCCTCGGCCAGCCGATCCCGGAGCGCCTGAAGAGCCTGCACGCGCGGCTGCTGGGCCGCGTCGAGCGTCCCTTGCGACATGCGCAGCTGGTGCCGCTGCTCGGCAAGCTGGCGCGACACAAGCCCGCCGCCCAGCGCGACGTCGAGCTGTTCCGCTCGCTGGTCGGCAAGAGCGAGCCGGTGCAGAACATCCGCCGCATGATCCAGCGCGTGGCGCCGACCGACTCGACCGTGCTGCTGCTCGGCGAGACCGGCACCGGCAAGGAAGTCGCGGCACGGCACATCCACTATCACTCGCAGCGGCGCGACGGGCCGTTCGTCGCGGTGAACTGCGGCGCCATTCCGGCCGACCTGCTGGAGAGCGAGCTGTTCGGCCACGAGAAAGGAGCCTTCACCGGCGCGCTGACGGCCCGCAAGGGGCGCTTCGAGCTGGCCGAGAACGGCACGCTGTTCCTCGACGAGATCGGCGACATGTCGCTGCAGATGCAGGTGAAGCTGCTGCGCGTGCTCCAGGAGCGCCAGTTCGAGCGCCTCGGCAGCGGCCGGCCGATGCCCGCCAACGTGCGCATCGTCTGCGCGACGCACCGCAACCTCGAGTCGATGGTCGAGGAGGGCACCTTCCGGGGCGATCTCTACTACCGGATCAACGTCTTCCCCATCGAGATGCCTGCCCTGCGCGAGCGGCGCGAGGACCTGCCGCTGCTGGCGGCGGAGCTGGTGGCCCGCCTCGAGGCCGAGGGCCGGGGCGCGGTGAGCTTCACCCAGGATGCGCTGGCGGCGATGGCACGGCACGACTGGCCGGGCAACGTGCGCGAGCTCGCCAACCTGGTGGAGCGACTGGCGATTCTGCACCCCGGCGCGCCGGTCGGCGCGCAGGACCTGCCGCCCCACATTCGCGCGCACGCCCGAACGGGCGATGCGGGCGCGCCACCGGCAGGTTTCATGACGCCCACGGTGGAGCGTGCTGCGCCGCCGGCGCCCGCCCAGGCCCAGGCCGAGGTGCCGGCCGAAGCGGAGGAGCCGGACTTCGGGCCGGGCCGCGGCCTCAAGGACTACCTCAACGACATCGAGGAACAGCTGATCCGCCGGGCGCTCGCCGAGAGCGGCGGCATCGTGGCGGACGCCGCCAAGTCCCTCGGGATGCGCCGCACCACCCTGGTCGAGAAGCTCCGCAAGTTCGGCATCGATCGCCTCGGATTCGCGACGGAAACTTGACGGCCGACCGGCCGTCCGCCGGCCGGACCCCCTAAGCAATTGTTTTTCCTGGCCTCGCCAGGTTCCGGCATGGAACTTGCTGTAAGTCCGTGCGGCGGCCGTGGGGCCGCGACGGACCATGCCGGGAGGCGAACGAATGGAGGCAGCACTGCAGCTGGACGGGCGTGACGCGGACGGGCTCGGGCCCATCGCCGCGGATCCCGTGAGCCGCGAGTTGCTGGCGCTGGCCGCCCGGGTAGCGCGCTCGGACGCGGCCGTGATGCTGACCGGCGAGTCGGGCGTCGGCAAGGAGGTCTACGCGCGCTTCCTGCACCGGGCGTCCGCCCGGCATGCCGGGCCGTTCGTGGCGCTGAATTGCGCGGCGATCCCGGAGAACATGCTGGAGGCCATGCTGTTCGGCTATGAGCGCGGCGCTTTCACCGGCGCCACGGAGTCGCGGCCGGGCAAGTTCGAGCAGGCCGAGGGCGGCACGCTGCTGCTCGACGAAATCACCGAGATGGAGATCGGCCTGCAGGCCAAGCTGCTGCGGGTGCTGCAGGAGCGGGAGGTCGAGCGCATCGGCGGGCGCCGCGTCATCCGTTTCGACGTCCGCATCGTCTCCACCTCCAATCGCGACCTGCGCGCGGCGGTGGCCGAGGGCCGCCTGCGCGAAGACCTGTTCTACCGGCTGAATGTGTTTCCCCTGCATGTCCCGGCGCTGCGCGAGCGGCCCGGTGACCTGCTGCCGCTGGCCAGTCACCTGCTGGAGCGCCATGCCCGGGGCCGCGCCCTGCGGCTGACCCACTGCGCCCAGGTGCGCCTGCTGGCGCATTCGTGGCCGGGCAACGTGCGGGAACTCGACAACGTCATGCAACGCGCGCTGGTGCTGGGCAACGGCCCCACGGTGGACGCGGCGGCCCTGCACATCGAGGACACCAGCCCGACCATCCCGGGCCCGGCCACCGCCGCCGCGTCGATCGCCGGCAACTCCGGTGCGAGAGATGCAGAGAGCGCGGGCCTCGGCGAGGAAGTCCGGAACCACGAAGAGCAACTGATCCTGAACGCCCTGCGCGTCGAGCAGGGCAGCCGCAAGGACGCGGCCGCGCGACTCGGCATCAGCCCGCGGACGCTGCGCTACAAGCTGGCGCGGATGCGCGAACTCGGCATGGCGATCCCCTAGGCCCCGGAGAAGTTCAATGAGCGATATGCAGATCCAGCAGGTCATCCACCAGATGCGCGCGCTCGCCGAGCGCAGCCCCGTGCGGCCCGCGGCGGAGGCCGCCGAGGGCGCACAGGGCTTCGCCAATGTGCTGAAGCAATCGCTGGAGAGCGTCAACCGTCAGCAGGCGGAGTCGACCCGGCTGCAGGAAGCGTTTCAGCGCGGCGACCCGGGCATCAACCTCGCCCAGGTGATGGTTGCCGCACAGAAGTCCAGCATCGGCTTCGAAGCGACGGTGCAGGTGCGCAACCGCCTGCTGCAGGCCTACCAGGACATCATGAACATGCAGGTCTGAGGACGACCTGGTCCCCGGCCTTACCGTAATCAACGAGCGACACAACGATGGAGTTTGACAGGGCATGAGCAAGGCAATCACCCGATCCGCAGGCGCCCCGCCGGGGAATCCCCTCGACGGCTTCATGCGCCTGCCGGCACAGCGTCAGGTCGGCCTGCTGCTGAGTCTCGCGCTGGTGGTGGCGCTGCTGGGCGCCGCCTTCACCTATGCGACCCGCCCCGCCATGGTCCCGGTGCTGGCCGGGATGACGGAGCGCGACACCGCCGACGCCATGGACGCGCTCAGCCGCAGCGGCTTCAAGTTCAAGCTGGACGCCGCCAGCGGGCGCCTGCTGGTGCCGGCGAGCAGCCTGCACGAGGCACGCATCCGTCTCGCCACCGAGGGGCTGCCGCGCGCGGCCACCAACGGCTTCGAAAACCTCGGCCGCGAATCCGGCTTCGGCACCAGTCGCATGGTCGAGACCGCGCGCTACCACCACGCCCTGGAGGGCGAACTGGCGCGTTCCATCATGACCCTGCACGGCGTGGACAGCGCCCGCGTCCACCTCGCCCTGCCGCGGCCCACGGTGTTCGTGCGGGATCGCGCCACCCCGACGGCCTCGGTGATCATCAACCTGCATCCCGGCCGCAACCTCGACGACGCCCAAGTGGCCGGCATCGTGCACCTGGTGGCGTCCAGCGTGCCGGACCTCGACGCCCAGCGCGTCACCGTGGTCGACCAGCGCGGCCGCCTGCTCACCTCGCCGCACGACCAGGCCGGACCCGGCCTGACCGGTCGCGACCTGGACTACGTGCAACGGCTCGAGGAGAGCTACGTGCGCCGCATCTCCGAGCTGCTGGCGCCCGTGCTGGGGGCCGACGGCTTCCGCGCACAAGTGGCGGCCGACGTCGACTTTACGCTGGTCGAGAGCACCCGCGAGTCCTTTGATCCGGACAGCACCGTGCTGCGCAGCGAGCAGTTCTACGAGGACGTGAACAGCGTGCCGGGCGGCCCGATGGG
>DAOMOU010000109.1:0-7104 GCA_035444525.1 Gammaproteobacteria bacterium
ACGACTATGCGATCCACATTCGCATTCCGGAGTTCACCTGCCTGTGCCCGAAGACGGGTCAGCCCGATTTCGCCGAGATCCTGGTCGACTACGTGCCCGACCAGCGCTGCATCGAGCTGAAATCGCTGAAACTGTACATGTGGAGCTTTCGCGACGAGGGTGCCTTCCACGAGGCCGTCACCAACCGGATGCTGGCCGATCTTCGTGGGCGCCTCGATCCACGCTTTTTGCGCGTGACGGCGGAGTTCAATGTGCGCGGCGGCATCTACACCACCGTGGTGGCGGAACACCGGAAACCGGGCTGGGCCGCGCCACCCCGGGTGGAGCTGCCGTAACCCTCGCCCGGCCGTGTTCGGACCGTCGTGCGGGGCTGGACTCCGGGCGCGAAACGGGCTAAAAAGCGCAGTTTGTATGATCGGCCCGCACCACGCTACAGGCGTGCGCCCGGGGCCTGTTCTCTGACCCCGCATTTCGTGATCCGCCGGGAGGCAAAGATGCCCGCGAGCAAGAGCAGCAAGAAAAAGTCGGCCGCCAGGCCCAAGACAATGGGCAAGGCTGCGGCCCGCAAGAAAGCGCCGGCCAGAAAGGCGCCTGCTGCCAGGAAGCCCGCTGCGAAGAAAGCTGCCTCTGCCAAGGCTCCCGCCCGCAAGACCTCGACCAAGAAGACCGCCAAGAAAACCCCCGTGAAGAAATCCTCCGTGAAGAAGACCCCCTCCAGCAAGAAGGCCACCCCCGCCAAGAAGGTTGCCGCCAAGAAGACTGCGTCCAGGAAGGCCGTGCCGAAGAAGAGCGCCGCGAGCAAGACGATCGCAAAAAAGGGCCCGGCGAAGAAGCCGGCGGCCGCCAGGACTGCAGCGAAAAAGAAGGTGGTCGTCAAGAAGGGCCCGGCGAAGAAGGCGCCGGCCCGGAAGGCAGCGGGCAAGAAGACCGCAGCCACCAAGTCGGCGGCCAGGAAGGTCCTGGCCGGCAAGAAGCCGCTGGCGGTGAACCCCGACCAGCCGGAGCCGAGCTTCGGCTTCTCGGGACCGCTGAAGAGCTTCAAGCCCTATCAGCCGGCACCCGGCGAGGACTACATGAGCGACTCCATGCTGGAGCACTTCCGCAACATCCTGCAGACCTGGCGCCAGGAGCTGATGGAAGAGGTCGACCGCACCGTCCACCACATGAAGGACGAGGCCGCGAATTTCCCGGACCCCAATGACCGCGCCACCCAGGAGTCCGAGTTCGGCCTCGAACTGCGCACCCGCGACCGCGAGCGCAAGCTGCTCAAGAAAATCGACCAGGCGCTCGGGCGCATTGACGACGGCAGCTACGGCTATTGCTCCGAGACCGGCGAGGAGATCGGCCTGCGACGCCTCGAGGCCCGCCCGGTAGCGACCCTGACCGTTGAGGCCCAGGAGCGCCGCGAGCTTGCCGAGAAGCAGTATCGGGACCGGGACGACCGCTGAGACCACGCGGCCCCGCACGGGGCCGCAGTGTCCGCCCGGGGCACGCTACCGGGGGCGATTCGCCCCCTCGCCCACCGGCCCGCTCCATTTCGGCTCGCTGCTGGCCGCCGCCGGCAGCTGGCTCGACGCCCGTGCCTGCGGCGGAGAGTGGCTGCTGCGCATCGAGGATCTCGACCCGCCGCGCGAGCCGCCCGGCGCTGTGGACGAGATCCTGCGGGCGCTGGAGCGCTTCGAGCTGCACTGGGACGGTGAAGTCTGGTTTCAGAGCCGCCGGCAGCCGGCCTACGACGAGGCGCTGGCGGCGCTCGCGGCCGCCGGCTGGGCGTACCGCTGTGTATGCAGCCGCAAGGACGTGGCCGAGGCCAATGCGCGCCTGGGCCGGCCCGATGCAAGGCGCTACCCGGGAACCTGCCGCACGCTGCCCCCGGCCCGGGCCGGCCGTTCGCGGGTCGTCCGGGTGCGCACCGACGAGCAGCCGCTGACGGTGGCTGACCGCCTGCAAGGGGAATTCACACAGGCGCTCGAGCGCGACATCGGCGACTTCGTGCTGCGGCGCCGGGAAGGCTATATCGCCTACCAGCTCGCTGTGGTCGTGGACGATCACGCCCAGGGCGTCACGGACGTGGTGCGCGGCATCGACCTGCTGGACTCCACGCCGCGTCAACTCTGGTTACAAACCCTGCTCGGCTATAGTGCGCCACGCTACATGCACCTGCCGGTGGTGGCGGCGCCCGGCGGCGAGAAGCTCAGCAAGCAGACCGGGGCCGCGGCCGTCGACCTGCGCCTTGTCCCGGAGCTCGCCTGGCAGGTACTCGTCGCGCTGGGCCAGGCGCCGCCGGCGGAGCTGCGCGGCGCAGCGGCCCGGGAGCTGTGGGACTGGGGCGCGCGCCACTGGCAGCCGCAACAACTTTCGGGAATCCGCAGCATCCCGGCACCCTGAGCACTTTTGCTGCGATGCCAAATGATTTATCGTAGGCACTTCGGAGCAGCGCCGTTCCGTCCCGGAGGGCGCCTCATGGCGACCACGAATGGAAGCAGGTTATGAGCGAGCCACGCGTCATCAAGAAGTATCCCAACCGCCGCCTCTACGACACGGAGGAAAGCCGGTACATCACGCTGGCCGACATCAAGCGGCTGGTGGTTGAAAAGGTTGATTTCGTCGTGCTGGAGAAGAAGACGGGCAAGGACATCACCCGCAGCATCATGCTCCAGGTCATCAGCGAGCAGGAGCAGGCCGGCGAACCGATCATGAGCAGGGATTTCCTGTCCCAGATCATCCGCTCCTACGGCAGCGCCATGCAGGGCATGGTGGGCGGGTACCTGGACCAGAGCCTGCGGTTGTTCACCGCTCAGCAGCAGCAGCTGCGCGACCGCGTCAAGGAAGTGGTGGGCGTGGACCCGGTCGGCATGGTGGCCGGCATCGCCCAGAAGAACTACCAGCGCTGGAAGGCCCTGCAGGAAGAGATCTTCCGCAACTTCGCCTCGGCCCGCCACGACGACGACGAACCGCCGAGCCGCAGCTCGCGGGGCGGCCGCCGCTGAGCCCCGCCGGGCGCAAGGCCCGGCCGGTTGCCGAGCTGGAATGATTCCAGACCCCGTTGACAGCACGCGGGGACACTGATATTGTGCATCGCGTCAAATTGATGCGATGCATCATCCCTTGACGACTCCTCCTTATGGTCGCTTCATGCGTCCGTTTGAAGCCCCTGCCACCGGTGGGGGCTTTTTTTTCTGTCAGAGGTTGACCCGCGCACGCGGCGGCCAACAAAAAAGGCGGACGCCGTGGCGCCCGCCCCTCGATGAGGTCCTGGCGGACCGCTCAGCGCGCGTCGACGTCCCTCATGCTGAGGCGAATGCGCCCCTGGCGGTCGACTTCGAGCACCTTGACGCGCACGCTGTCGCCCTCCTTGAGCTTGTCGCTGACCCGCTCCACCCGCTCGTCGGAAATCTGCGAGATGTGCACCAGGCCATCCTTGCCCGGCAGGATGGTCACGAAGGCGCCGAAGTCCATCAGGCGGGCGACCTTGCCGTCGTAGACCTGGCCGACCTCGACGTCGGCAGTGATCAGGTCGATGCGCCGGCGGGCCTCGCGGCCGGAGTCGCCGTCCACCGAGGCGATCCGGATGGTGCCGTCGTTGTCGATGTCGATGGTGGCGCCGGTCTCCTCAGTGATCTGGCGGATTACCGAGCCACCTTTGCCGATGACTTCGCGAATCTTCTCGGGGTCGATCTTGAACGCCATGATGGTCGGCGCCCAGTCGGACATCTTCTCGCGCGGCTTGGCCAGCACCTTGCCCATCTCGCCCAGGATGTGCAGCCGGGCGTCGCGCGCCTGCGCCAGCGCATCGGACATGATCTCGCGGGTGATGCCGTTGATCTTGATGTCCATCTGCAGGGCCGTGATGCCGCTGTCGGTGCCGGCGACCTTGAAGTCCATGTCGCCGAGGTGGTCTTCGTCGCCGAGGATGTCGGTCAGCACCGCGTAGCGATCGCCTTCCTTGACCAGGCCCATGGCCACGCCCGCCACTGCCGCCTTGACCGGCACGCCGGCGTCCATCAGCGCCAGGCTGGCGCCGCAGACCGAGGCCATGGAGCTGGAGCCGTTTGACTCGGTGACCTCTGATACGACGCGCAGGACGTAGGGGAACTCGCTCATTTCCGGCAACACCGCCTGCACGGCGCGGCGCGCCAGCTTGCCGTGGCCGATCTCGCGCCGCTTCGGGCCCAGCTGGAAGCTGGTCTCGCCCACGCAGTACGGCGGGAAATTGTAATGCAGCATGAACGGCTCGCGGAACTCGCCCGACAGCGCGTCGATGATCTGCGCATC
The DNA here is from genome assembly GCA_035444525.1 of Gammaproteobacteria bacterium. Lineage (GTDB taxonomy): Bacteria > Pseudomonadota > Gammaproteobacteria > Steroidobacterales > XN24 > XN24. The sequence goes on from DAOMOU010000109.1 coordinate 4,276, forward strand.
GCGGCCGGTCCCCAGCGTGGTCACGACCAGCGCCTGCGTTTCGCCGCGGGTGAACAGCGCCGAGCCATGGGTGCGCGGCAGCACGCCGGCGCGCACCTGGATCGGCCGCACGGTGCGCGTGTCGCGCCCGTCGATGCGCGGCTTGCCGCTGGTGACCCGGCTGCGCACGACATGGCTCTCGAGACCCTTCAGGGCGCTCTTCACCTGGTCCAGCGACCACTGCGGGGCGTCGCCGCTGAGCAGTTTCTCTACCACCGCGGTCTTGATTTCGTCGACCCGCGCGTAGCGCTCCTGCTTTTCGGTGATCTGGTAGGCCTCATTGAAGGCGGCCTCGGCGGCGGCTGCGACCGCGGCGTTGAGATCGTCGTCCGGCGGCGGCGGCGTCCACTCCCAGGCCGGCTTGCCGGCCTCCGCCTGCAGCTCGGTGACGGCCTTGATGACCGTCTGCATCTGCTCGTGGCCGAACATGACGGCGCCGAGCATGACGTCTTCAGGGAGAATCCTGGCCTCGGACTCCACCATCAGCACGGCTTCGGCAGTACCGGCCACGACCAGGTCGAGCTTCGATTCGCCGAGCTGCGTGTTGGTGGGGTTGAGCACGTATTCGCCGTCCAGGTAGCCCACGCGTGCAGCGCCGATCGGGCCGTTGAACGGAATGCCGGACAAAGCCAGCGCCGCGGAGGTACCGATGAGCGACGGAATGTCCGGGTCGATATCCGGGTTCGCCGACATCACCGTGGCGATCACCTGGACTTCGTTCAGGAAGCCCTTCGGGAACAGCGGCCGGATGGGCCGGTCGATCAGCCGCGAGGTCAGCGTCTCTTTCTCGGTGGGCCGACCCTCGCGCTTGAAGAAGCCGCCGGGGATGCGGCCCGCGGCGTAGGTCTTTTCCTGGTAGTTGACCGTCAGCGGCAGGAAACTCTGGCCCTCGGCCGCCGCCTTGCGGCCCACGACGGTGACCAGCACCACGGTGTCGGCCATGGTGACCACGACCGCCGCGTCGGCCTGGCGAGCAATCTCGCCGGTTTCGAGTGTGACGGTGTGGGCGCCGTACTGGAAGGATTTCTTGGTAGGAGTCAGATTCACTTTCTTCGCCTGTTTTCTGCCGGTCCCCATGACCGGACTTGGAAGATACTCAGCGACGCAGGCCGAGACGGGTAATGAGGTCCTGGTAGCGGTCGACGTCCTTCCGCTTCAGGTAATCGAGGAGCTGCCGGCGCTGGTTGACCAGCTTCAGCAGGCCACGCCTGGAATGGTGGTCCTTCTTGTGCGTACCGAAATGCTCAGTGAGCTCGCTGATGCGGGCGGACAACAACGCCACCTGCACTTCCGGGGAGCCCGTGTCGGCATTGCCGCGGCCGTACTCCTTGATGATGTCCTGTTTCTGCTCGACCGACAGAGGCATGAGATATCTCCTGAAACCTTCTCTTTGCTGTCCCGTTGACAAGCCCGCAATTGTATCGCGTGGAGCCGCGATCGAACAAGCCTGCCGCCACTAAAAAACCTTTAACTTCGACGTCTTAGCTACGCCATCGCGGTCGCCATGAGGCGTTTCGCCCGCAGGGTGCCGTCCGCTCCGCGCATGCCGACGCCAAGGAATTCCTCGCCGCCGTAAAGCCTTAGCAGCGCATTGTCGTCCGTGCCGGGCGCTTCGACCGGCTGTCCCTGCCGGATACGCGCCGCCTCATCCGGGCTGAGCTGCAGTGCCGGGAGCCCGACGAGCGCCGCGTCGCAGGGCAGCACCGCCTCGGCCAGGCGACCCTCTCCCGCCAACACCTCGAGCTCCGCCAGCGTGCGCATGTCGGCCTCGTCGAACGGGCCGACGGCGAACCGCCGCAAGGCCGTGACGTGCGCGCAGCTGCCGGCACGGCGCGCCACGTCCTCGACCAGTGTCCGCACGTAAGTCCCCTTGGAACAATGCAGCTGCAGGGAAAAATCCGGCGGCGCCCAGCTCGTCAGTGCCAGCGACCGGATCTCGATCCGGCGCGGCGGGCGCGCCACTTCCTCGCCGCGGCGTGCCTTGCGGTACAGGCGCTCGCCGCCCTGCTTGAGCGCCGAGTACATCGGCGGCACCTGCTCGAGCTTGCCCTGGAAGGCCGCCAGCCCGGCCTCGAAGGCCGCCCGATCCAGCTGCCGCCACTCGCAGGTCTCGACCACTTCGCCTTCGGCATCGCCGGTGGCGGTGCGCGCACCCAGCCGGCCGGTCACGCGGTAGCCCTTCGCCGACTCGAGCAGGTAGCCCGAGAAGCGCGTGGCCTGGCCGAGGCAGACCGGCAGCAGGCCGGTTGCCAGCGGGTCGAGGCTCCCGGTGTGGCCGGCCTTGCGGATCCCGAACAGCCGCTTGACCTTCTGCAGGGCGACGTTCGATGTAAGGCCGAGCGGCTTGTCGAGCAGCACCACGCCGTCGAGACCCCCGGCGCCCGGCCGGCGGCCCCCGGCGACCGGCTCATTCATCCTGGTCTTGCCTTTCCTTGTCGGACGCAACCGCCCGGTTGATCAGGTCGGACAGGCGGGCGCCGCGCTCCAGGCTCTCGTCGTGCCGGAAATGCAGTTCGGGCACCTGGCGAATGTACATCGCACGTCCCAGCTTGCCGCGAATCATGCCGGCAGCCCGGGCCAGCGCCGCAGCTGCCGGCGCCGGATCCGCGGCGGGGTCGAGCAGGCTGAACCAGACCGTCGCGTGCGACAGGTCGCGCGACACCTCGACGGCCGTCACGCTGACGCCGTGCGCGCCCGGGTCGTGCACGTCGCGCAGCAGGATCTCGCCCAGCAGTCTCTGCATCTGCTCGCCGACCCGGCGACTGCGCGTGAACTCCCTGGGCATCAGCT